>CAYUVK010000039.1:0-40591 GCA_964448105.1 uncultured Ignavibacteriaceae bacterium | reverse complement strand
CTTGGATCTAAATTAATAATTATTGATAATAAATACTATAAACTACAAATATTTTCGGGGGAAAATAAAGGATTAAAATATTAAGGCTGTTTAAATCACTTTTAAACAGCCTTAAATAAAACTTTTATCAAAAATTATATTTAACAGTTAATGATCCCAAGCTCGCACTTGAACCATATGTACCGTTAAATTGTTCATCAACACCATCAAGAGGAATATAATCTTGTGTTGAATTTGTTACTTTTACTTCGCTTGAATGAATATAAAGATATGAACCTGATATAGATAATTGGCTTGTTATAGCATAGTCAAACCCGGCACTAAAACCTAAGCGGTTCCCTTCCGGTAACGAGGGGCTCATATATTCTGCCTTAACAGGGGTCTTATCATAATAAATTCCGGCAAGAACAGACAGACAATTATTCAACTGGTACTCGCCTCCCAGTCTTAAAATAAATGAATTATCATATAATCTAGGGCTTGCAATATCGGACACTGTAGGTTCAGTAAAGTTAACTTTTAAAGTATCATAGCTAGACCAGCCAACAAATTGAAAATCCAAAGAGAGTAAAAGTTTAGGATCTACCTGATAAGCGGCACCTACAGCTAAATTATAAGGTGCAGTTAAATCTGCCGATATAACACCATGGGGATAAGCAGCAACTATCGGAGGAACCGGGGGTAAATTTGTGGAAGTTGCGGTTCCGCTAAAGCTATATTTTAATTGGCTATGGAAAGATGCACCCAAAGAAAGCTCCGGTATTGGTTTATAGAGCAAACCAAAGCAATAACCAAATGCAGAGTTATCTTTCCCATCCAATGTGACAACACTTTCGCCTCCAGGATATCCTAACGGTGCTATGGGAGCAATTGGAAGTTTTTGTTTTATAGTAACATTAGCCCAGCTATAAATTAATCCGGCACTTAATGAAAATTGTTCTGAAAATTTGTACGCAAATACAGGCGAAATTGTAAATACCTTAAGTTCAGTATCTAACGCTAAAAATCTACCTGCCCAATTATCGTCCCATTTTACTCCTAATCCAAAAGGACTTGTAAAACCCAATCCTACTGCCAGTCCGTTATCGAAATTATGTGCCGCAAAGAAATGAGTTGGAAAAAATGCCTGACTTTCAGTTTTATATTCCGTTGTTGCAGGGGCTATTCCTTTAAATGATGACATTGGAGAAATAAGAGTGGTTCCGAGCATTAACTGAGTTCCTGAAATTTGAGTTAAACCAGCACCATTCCAATAAATTGCTGAAGCATCATTGGCAACAGCCGTAAATGCACCACCCATACCCATAGCTTTTGCTCCATGCTCATTTATTTGGAAACCTCCTGCAAATAATTGTGTGGAGATAATGAGAATAGATAGTATTGTAATTAACTTTTTCATAAGTACCCCTTACGATAAGTTTGTAGATATTTGTTGATTAAGATTCAATAGAAAATAATTTAATTCCCTTTTCAACAGGACTCCCTTCAGTTACAAATAACTCCTTTAATTTACCTGCAACCGGTGAACGCAATTCATTTTCCATTTTCATTGCTTCTAAAATAATTACAGGCTCTCCCGAAACGACTTCCTCTCCTACCCTCTTTTTTACTTTTAATATCATTCCCGGCATAGGTGCTTTTACTTCTAATTTATGATTAGTAGAACCGCTTGCTTCTAATAATTTTCTTGCTTTTTCCTGTAATGTAGTCCGAATTTCAACTTCAAATAATTTCCCATTAATAGAAATTGAATATTTTTCATCATCTAATTTTTGTGCAGTTGCCTCGTAAAATTTATTACCTAATCCGACTAAATAAGTTTTAGCGTCTAAAGATAATAAATTAAATTGAATTTTTTTAGAATTAATTTTAATAATTGAATCATCAGATAATTCAATTTTTTTTACTTTTTTGCAAATATAAGCAACTAATTCACTCATATAACTGATCCAGCCATCGATTATTATTTATATTGCTGTGTAGACTCTCTTTAGGAGCAGACTTAGTCTTTAATATTGAAGCAAGAATAACAGCAGCATTTTCGAGTCCTTCTATATCCGGATTTTCGGAGACAATATTACCATTTTTTTTATTTAAAATATGATTCTCAATAAAATTAATATCATAATTTCCGTCAATAAAATTCTTGTTTTCTAAAACCAGATTTAATAGTGGAATATTATTGATAACACCGCTGATATAATATTCAGATAATGCTCTTATCATCCTGTTTATAGAACTTTTTCTATCACCTGACCATGCAATTAATTTTGCAATTAACGGATCATAATAAACTGATATTATTGAGTTCCTTGAAAATCCTGAATCCAGCCTAATGCCAGGGCCTGCCGGTTCTTTATATTCAATTATTTTTCCGGATGAAGGTAAAAAATTATTGTTAGAATCTTCCGCGTAAATTCTGCACTCTATAGCATGGCCATTAATTTTAATATCTTCCTGATTAAAAGATAATTTATTTCCAGCCGCAATTGAAATTTGTTCCTTTACCAGGTCAATACCCGTAATCATTTCCGTAACAGGATGTTCTACCTGTATTCTTGTATTCATTTCAAGAAAATAGAAATTTTTATTGGCATCCATTAAAAATTCAATTGTACCGGCATTATAATAACCACATGCTTTCGCTGCATTTATTGCAGCTCGAGTGATTCTTTCGCGTGTAGCCATATCAACAAAGGAAGAGGGTGATTCCTCAATTATCTTTTGATGTCTTCTTTGAATGGAGCATTCCCTTTCAAATAGATGAGCATAATTCCCATGTTTGTCGGCAATTATTTGAACTTCGATATGCCGGGGATTTTCGATATATTTTTCAATATAAATTGAATCATTAGCAAATGCTTTTAATGCTTCCCTTTGAGTTGCTTCAAAAGAAGAAACAAATTCTTTTTCCGAAGAAATTTTTCTCATTCCCTTTCCCCCGCCTCCAGCAGATGCTTTTAACAGTACCGGGAATCCAATGTCTTTAGCTGTTGATATTCCTTCATCAATTGATTTTATTGGCTCGGTTGTTCCAGGAACTATAGGTACATTATTTTGATTCATTAGCTTCCTTGCAGCAGTTTTACTTCCCATTAATGAGACTGCAGAAGAAGGCGGACCAATAAAAACTAATTTTTCATTTTCGACTGACTTTATAAAATCATCATTCTCAGAAAAAAAGCCATAACCGGGATGAATAGCGTCGGCATTTATTTTTTTTGCTAATTGAATAATTTTTAATTTATTTAAATATGATTCTGAAGACTTTGCTTTACCGATAAAATAGGATTTATCAGCAAGTTTGGTATGAAGTGCAGTTATGTCGGCTTCGGAATAAATAGCAGCAGATGTGATACCTAATTCCCGGCATGCACGAATAATTCTTACTGCAATTTCGCCGCGGTTTGCTATTAAAATTTTTTTAAACAAATTTAATCACCATTTCATACAACTGAGTTTAAGTTCAAGAGCAAGTGTAAGTTCAAGTACTATGCATATTATTATCATTTTAATTCTGCAATTGTAATTCCATCACCGCCTTGTTCAATAGGGGCAAAATAAAAAATTTTAACTTTATCATGATTCTTCAAAATTTCATTAACAGTTTTTTTAAGTACACCTGTTCCCTTGCCATGAAGAATTTCAATTCTCTCCAATCCTGAAGTATACGCATTATCGACAAATTTGATTATTTCAAATTCTGCTTCTTCAGGCTTTTCTCCTCGAATATCAATTCTGCTGCCTGAAACCGGTATTGTAATATTGTAATTTCGTTCATTCGAGATTTTTTTATTTTCTTTTTTTGCATGTACTAAATTATCTATATCAACCTGCATTTTTATTGTGCCTACTTTTAATATAGCTTTGTTTTTTGTAAGCTGAATATTGACAATTTCACCTATTGTTTGAGTATTTTTTATACATGCAAAATCGCCTTTTATAAATTTTCTATTTTCATCATCAGAAGAAATTTCTTCCTTAAATAAATTTTTATTTTCCTCTTTTAATTCTTCTATAATTTTATGTGAAGATTTTATAATATTTTTATCGGCTTTAGATTCCTTTAATTCTTTTACAATCTTTTCAAATTTTGCATTTATTCCTGTAAGATAATTATCAGCCTCCGACTTAACGCGTTTTAATATATCTTTTTTTTCTTTGTTTAATTTATCGATATTTTTCTGGTAAAGATTTGATAATCCCGAAAGCCGTGCATTTTCTACTTCTAATTTTTTTAGTTTATCTTCAACTTGATGTGATTTAGTCTCAATATCAACGAGAAAATTTTCTACTTTATGTTTATCCTGATCAAGGTATTCCTTTGCAAGGTCCAAAAAATTATTGTCGAACCCGATTCTTTCTGCGACTTCAAAAGCATAACTTGAACCCGGCATTCCCTGGTGGAAAACATAGGTAGGCTTTAGATTAGCTGTATCAAATTCCATTGCTGCATTTTCAAAATTTTCCAGGTCATTTGCAATCAATTTTAAAGAACCATGATGTGTTGTTGCCAAAACTGTTGAACCTTTATCACGCAATTTAATTAATAATGCTGCAGCAAGAGCAGCTCCTTCAGCAGGGTCCGTACCCGTTCCTACTTCATCCAGCAAAACCAAAGAATTACCATTAGTTTTTTCTAATATATTTCTAATATTCGACAAATGCGAACTAAATGTCGATAAATCGTCTTCAATGGATTGTTCATCACCGATATCTAAAAGAATATTTCCAAAGAAATGAAAATTAGAATCCGGGTTAGCGGGTATATGGACACCTGAATTCACCATTAAAGTTAAAAGTCCGACTGTTTTTAAAACAACCGTTTTTCCGCCGGCATTTGGTCCTGTAATTAATATGACCTTTTTAAAATCAGAAATTTTAACATTTAACGGGACTGTATTATTTCTTCCAAGTTTTTTTAATAGAATAGGATGCCTGGCATCATTAAGTTCGAATGGTTTTTGATTATTGATTTCAGGGAAAGAACCAATAATTTCGATTGAAAATTGTGCACATGCAAACACCGAATCCAAATAGCTGAGGGTAATAAGTGAATCTTTCAGCCTGCTGCTTTCGGAGGAAATTCTTTTTGTTAATTCTTTTAAAAGTCTTTCTATTTCTCTTTTTTCAGCGAAAGAAAGGGATACAATTTCATTATTCAGCTCTAAGGTTTCTTCAGGTTCAATATAAACAGTTTGCCCGGTGGAAGATTCAGAATGAATAAATCCCCGTACATGTCTTTTATGTTCAGCTTTAACAGGAATTACAATCCTTCCGTCCCTTAATGTAATATAGTCTTCTCTTGTTATGTCTTCATCTTTAAGAGATTTAATAATTTTATTTACCGATTTAACTAATTCTTCGCTCCTGTTCCTGATTTCTTTTCTTATTGCAGAGAGCTGCGGACTTGCATTTTCTTTTACTTCTCCATTCTCATCTAATATTTTCTGAATTTGGTGTTCAAATAATTTATCAACAAAAAGCTTACCTGAAAGATTAAATAAGAGCGGAACTGTCTGAGAACAATTTTTCAAATACTGGAATAAGTTCCTAGAAATAATTGCAAGTTTCAGAATTTCTAAAATCTTTTTACTATTTAAAACAGAACCTTCAATATTACTTTGCGAGAGAGCTTCATTCAAATCCGGTACATATTCAAGCGGAGGAGGATTATTATTTATTAATGAATTCTTTGCCTGGTTGACTGCTTCACCTTCTTTTTTAATTGAAGATAAATCACCCAGCGGAGAACGTGATAAAATATTATTCTTCCCCAATTGTGTAGTACAATATTTAGAAATGTAATTTAAAACCTTATAATATTCTAACTTTTCAAAAACGTTAGACGTTGCCATTAAACTGAATCTTTATCTTTAATATATTCTTTTATTAATTTCTTAGAATCAGGAGTATATGTTTTGAGATAGTCAATTGTTGCGGGTAAAACTGCGTATACTCCGTAATATAATAAGGAATCTTTTTTTGTTTTTTTGTCAGGAATATCAAAAATATTTAGAAGATATAATGCTGCACTTATAAAAAACAATATTTGTACAAACCCGATAAAACCCCCAAGCAGCTGGTTTATGAGGTTATTTACTTTATCAAAGGGATGTACTATCCTTTTGATTACGGCAAAAATTACAATTGTAACCACAAATATTGCAAAGCCTCCAATTATTTCGGAGAGATAATATTCAATGCCGAATATTGATTCGATTATTTTCCCCATCTTTGCGGAAAAAACTATTGCCAATATAATAGCCAGGCAAAATCCTAATAAACCTATTATTTTTCTAACAAAGCCGTCTTTAAAACCGAGAATAAAGCCGGCTGCAAGTAAAATAACTATTATTATATCGATAAGATTCAATTACTGCCCAGATAATTTTCAACACTTTTTTTAACGAACTTCCCGTCAGCTTTTCCTTTTAGCTGTTTCATTACTTCGGGCATTAATTTAGGGAAATCTTCCTTTGCTTTAGCATTTATTTCTTCAGCTATTTTTTTTACAACAATATCAATTTCTTCCTGGTTTAACTGCTTTGGCAAATAACTCATTAAAATATTTAATTCCGCTTCTTCTTTATCAGCCAAATCGTTTCTGCCTGCGTTTCTAAATTGTTCAATCGAATCTTTCCTTTTTTTTGCTGCACCGCTTAAAAGTTTTATTTCTTCTTCATTTGAAAGTTCCTTACCGGAACCGCTCTTTTCAAATTCCAAAATTAAAGCTCTTATTGATCGTACTGTAGCTAATCTTGTTTTATTCCCTGATTTAATTGCAGCTTTTAGATCTTCATTGATTTTATCTTTTAAATTCATAAAGCCCTCTTAAATTGAAAAAGGCAGGAAAGTATTACACAAACCTGCCTTTTGAAACTATTTTAAAAAATATAACCTGTTATGAACCTTTTAAATTAGCCGAATAATTTATACGCAGAGCAGAAGCTTTTCTAAGTTCCTGCTGAATATCAGTAACCTCACCCATATCGGCATCTTTATCAATTCTTAATGATACAATCACATTAGGAAGAGCTTGTCTTTTAGCATACATTAATGGCTCCACCTGACTTAATTTAACAATGCTGTCATTAATTTGAATTTTTCCGCTTTTACCAACCCATATATATTGTATCAATCTTTTATTCTCGATTTTTTCGAGTGCTTTTGCTTCAGGGAGTTTGAATTGTACAAGAATGGTATATTCCCTTAAAGTAGTTACAACCATAAAAAACATCAATAACATAAAAACAATATCGGGCATTGATGTTGTGGGAATGTCTTGTTTTACACTAGCTCTTTTTTTCTCAAATGTCATTTTATATTAGCCCTAATTTATTTTTGAACTGATTCAGGCTCTGCAAGCGAGATTATAATAGGAATTTTATCTTCCTTTACTACATTCTGATTATCGGGGTTCAAATCATTGAATTTCTTCCCATATGTTCTCTCAGAATACTGATCTCTTACTTCAAAATAGGCCTGCTTAATCTGATCGAGCGCCTGAATATAAATATTATAATTTGTTTTTCTATCTGTTTTAACAGAAATAATTAATTTTTTATTTTTAGGAAGATCAATTTTGGATTCGATCCTTGGTTCAAGAGTATTCTTAATTTGAAAAAGAGGAATCGGTTTACCGTCAAGTAAAACATCCCCGTTTTCATTTATAAGGATTGCAGCCATTCTATCTTTATCAACCTTAACGTTCTTTATCTGATCCGGCGGTATGTAATCCGGAAGAGTTAAACCAATACCGGTGTCAACATCAATAACAGTTGAAACTAGAAAGAACAATAATAATAAAAATGCTAAGTCTGCCTGAGATGCAGTTGGGATTTCAGCAGATCTTATCCCTTTTCTTTTCATTAAAGCCATTGCTTTACCTCACTAAAAAATATTTACTTCTTTTGAACCTTCAATTCATACAATGCGTCAATTAGCTCGACAGAACTTTCTTCCATCTCTGAAACCAGCCTGTCAATCTTTGAAACAAAATAATTGTAAAATACCTGTAAAATCATAGCTACAACCAAACCAAAAAGAGTGGTTAATAATGCAACTGCAATACCACCAGCTACAATAGAAGGAGAAATCTGGGCAGCTTCTTTAATAGCATCAAATGCTTGAATCATTCCTTGAACCGTACCGGTAAATCCTAACATAGGTGCAAGCGTAATAAAGAGTGAAATCCATATTAAACCTTTTTCAAGGAATCCCATTTCGATACCGCCGTAAGTAACAATTGCTTTTTCAGCGGAATCAACACCTTCATCAGCTCTTAAAAGTCCTGCATAAAAAATAGATGCAACAGGCCCACGGGTATTAATACAAACTTCTTTCGCTGCTTCGACACCACCGTCTTGTAATGCGGTTTTAACTTTTTTTGCAAATTCTTTCGAATTTATACTTGCTCTGCTTAATGTCCAAAGTCTTTCAATACACAATGCCAGCCCAATAACCAAACAAGCCAAAATAAAATGCATAAAGAAACCCCCCGCGGCATATTTTTCCGTTAACCAATTTAAAGCGCCGGAGCTTTCCTGAGCAGTTTGTTGTGCTATTATGTTTATGATTGACAAGATAGCCGCTAGAAAATACATAAACTTGATCCTCCTAAATAATAAATAATAAAAAAATAAATCTTGTTGGAGAGAATACTTCCAAATAAAACTTTACAAATATATTATGCTACAATAATGATTTCAAAAAACAAAGTCAACAAAATATTTGGCACGGTAATTCAAAATATACATAAATTAATAAAAATCATATTGCTTAAATATTAAATCTTTTATCCAATAAAATTATGTTCCCGGATATAAAATAAAAATGGGTGAAAAGATTATGAGCAAGCTCACCGATTTCTTCGGGTTTAATCCATTTAGAGAAATCAGAATCTTTCATCCACTCCCTATTTGCAGTTGTATCGATAATGTAAGGAGCTATAGCATTTACGGATAAATTTATTTTTTCACCTTCAATTGCTAAAGTTTTTGTAAGATGAATTAAACCGCTTTTAGATATACCATAAGCCGATTTATTTGCTTCGGGATTTAACCCGGTAAAAGCTGCAGTAAAGCAAATAGAACCGCCTGCCGAAGCTTTTACAATTCCGGCAAAATGTTTAGCGATTAGAAACCCGGTTTTTAAATTTATATTAATCATTTTATCCCATTCACTAACATCCATATCCCAGAGGTTTTTGCCGCCGATAAAACCACCAACAGTACTGTATAAAAAGAATAATTCATTTTGGGATGGTAAAATTGATTTGAAAGCTCCGATTACATTTTCTTCAATTGATAAATCTTCAACTTTTATTTTATTAATACGATCTTCATTTACTGTTTCTTTTTCATAGTGTGAATCAAATAAATAGATTTTATCATAATCTTTTTTAGACAAAGATCCGGTAACACCTCTGCCTAATGCTCCATCAGCTCCAAATATTAATAAATTTTTTTTCATTCTAATTCTTAGTTATTACAAATTCGGATGTTATAGGGAAGTGATCACTATATCCACCCAGATATCTATTACCACCATAAGTCGGGAAAGGAGTTCCTTCATATTTCCCGGAATGTGTAATCAAAAAATAAGGCTTAAATATTTTGAACGAATCACAAATATATTTTATTTTTCCGTTAACTAAATTATCCGATATTATCATTTGATCCAGCATATCCCAATTATCCCGGTATTTATATGAACCTTCACCTTCCTTATAAGCCCTATAAGCAAGATTAAATAATATATCATTATTTTTACTGTTTCGAAGTGATGATGAATCACAATCAAAAGGTAAAGCTCCAAGAGTTTTTGAAATGGATTCATTTGCAGGTTCATCATTAAAATCTCCAAGAACAATAACCATAGAATTTTTGTTTCGTTTGTAATAATAATCTATTCTATTTTTTAAAGTAGATGCAGCCTTTACTCTATTAGGTTCGGTTTTATCTACTCCTCCGATTCTTGAAGGCCAATGATTAACAAAAACATGCAATGTATCGGTTGTATTTAACACTAAAAGGTTTGCATTAAATATAAGCCTGGTTTCATGTCCGGTATTTAACTGTACGGTATCGGCAGTTATAGAGAGCAACTTGAATTTATCGGAATTAAATATTAATCCGTTGTCAATTCCTCTTGAATCGGGTGATTCGTAATAAGCTGTTTTATAATCTATATTTGATAAATATTTTGAAATCATTTCCTTTAATAATGATTCATGCTCAACTTCGCAAACTCCTAAAATATCCGGACCTTTATTATTATTCATTGACCGGATCACTTTTGCAAGGTTAGATAATTTCTTATCGAGTCTTTCATCAGTCCAATCCTTTTTACTTCCGGGTAAAAATTCTTCGTCATTTTTTCCCGGGTCATCAATTGTATCAAAAAGATTCTCAAGGTTCCATGAGGCAACAAATAATGTATCATGAGATTTAGTTTGCGCAGGATTAATTGAATAGACTAATAAAACAAATAACAAAACCGGGAATAATATTTTTTTCATAAATTATAGCTCTAATCTAGTTGCTACTCCGTGTAATTTATTGTATGGAAGTCTGTAGAATGTGACAAAACTCGGTGATATTTTCTTTAGGAAAGCGTATATTTTCAATAAAGGTTTTTTGGTTATTATATCTTCTACACCGTAGAAAATAACTTTTTCCGTTATTCCGTTTTCTTTTAAAAGCTGCGGAATGTCTAAAAATTCCATGTAGCCAACATCAATAATAATCCCGGATAATCCTTTTTCTATTTCTTGCTTTTCCTGGAATTTAATTCCGTACGGGGTATCATTTATTTCGATTGACAGAAGAATGTTTTCCTCGTAAATAATATTGCTTCTTATCATACAGTGAACAATATATGGCGGGATCTCTTTTAGATTTTTTGTGAAAAAGATAGCAGTTCCCTTAATATTGTTGTTAAGTGAATAAATTTGATTAAAGCTTTCGGTAAATACCTCAATCGGAAGTGCGCGGAATGATTTGTGCATTGCTCTTCCACCTTTTCGCCACAAATGAATTGTAAAGAAAGGAATTAAAGCGATAATTATTGACCAATAACCTCCGTAAGGTATTTTATTGAATACAGCAAACAAGAACATCAAATCGACAACAAATACCAGTATAGCTGCACCCATCTTCAAATAATTGTTCTGTAATTTGAAAATCCAGATCATAAAAATCGAACTAATAGTCATTGTTGCAGTTACAGCAAGTCCGTATGCGGCAGCTAAGTTTTCAGATTTTTCAAACAAAAATACCATTAGCAAAACTGCAGCTAATAAAATCCAATTTACCACACCAATATAAATTTGCGATTTTAATTCCGTAGATGTATAAGTTATTTTCATTAAAGGAAATATACGGGTAGTAATTCCCTGATAAATTAAGGACATAACCGCACTAATCATTGCTTGCGAGGCAATAATTGTAGCGAATAAAGTTAAAATTAAAAACGGGATATAAACAATATTTGAGAGACTATGAACCATCTCAAAAAGGATAGAATTCGGGTTGTGCTGAGTAATTAAAAAAGCGCCTTGCCCGAAATAATTTATTACTAAAGCAACGAATACAAAATACCAGGCTTGCCTGATCGGAGTGCTGCCAAGATGTCCCATATCTGCATACAGTGCTTCACCTCCGGTGGCACAAAGAATTACTTCGCTTAAAACAAAAAATCCTTGAAGCCCGTTATGAATTAAAAACTCTATTGCATAATGCGGACTAACAGCCAGTAAAACTCCCGGAGCATTTATTATTGATAAAAGCCCTGAAATAAAAAGTGCTGAAAACCAAACCACCATGATTGGACCAAAGGAAGCTGATACTTTATCGGTTCCTTTTGATTGGAATGCAAATAATAGAACTGTAATTATACATGTAACCAGGATTACGGTACTTGTACTAATATGACCTAATCCGGGAATTAATTCTAATCCTTCTACTGCAGAAAGAATACTTATTGCAGGAGTAATAACTCCATCTCCCATTAATAATGATACACCCACATAACCGAGAAAAGTAGCAAAGGCAGCTTTACGTCCGGTTTTTACGGTTTTAGCCAATATTTCTTTAATAACTATGATCCCGCCCTCCCCTTTTATACTAAGACTCATTGCAAGCCAGGCGTATTCCATTGTTACTAAAATTATCAGCGACCAAAACATAAGAGAAAGAACTCCCATAACATTATCATGGGTCGGTTTAGTTAAGGTAAACACCACTGTAATAGTATAAATTGGACTTGTACCAATATCCCCGAATACAAGCCCCATGGCCTTAATATTTTCTTTTACTGAAAAAGAATGGTTTTTTACAGACATCGTATTCCGAAAAAATCGCAGCAATTCAAATGATTAAAAAATTTTTGCAAAACGTTATAATAATGCCAAAAAATTTTATGATAGTTAATTAAATCTTAAAAAAAGTTTATTATTGAGCGGTCTAATTTAACTTTATTTAATAATAATTTAAAATTTTTGCTGTTCCTTTTTATCCCATGCTATCTTAATCATAAAAAATATTAATAACAGCAGAACAAGCATTAAAATTCTTGCACCCCATATATAAGGATAGTTAACCTCTTCAACATTTTTCAACATAAGAATTGGTATTGCATCTTGAATGAACCACCACAGCATAATAATAAACAAAACTGCCGGGGTAATAAATTTCATTAAATAATAAAAGAACCTTGGAATTTTTATATCTCCCCCGTCATTTAACTCATTCCAGGCTTTATCAGCACCGAAAACCCACATAAAAAGAATTGTCTCGATTAAAGCAAACAATACTAATCCGAATGTACCTGCCCAATAATCCATCTCATCTAAAAAACCGTATTTAATAAAAAATATTACAAACTGGACAGCTATTAAGACGACTACTGCTAATATTGCCGTTGCTTTTTTTCTAGATATTTTGAATTCATCCTCCATAAACGCAATTACCGGCTGCCCCATAGCAACAGATGAGGTAATTCCTGCAAAGAATAAAAGTAAAAACCATATGAATCCGAAGAAAGAACCAAAGGGAATTTGCTCAAATATTAAAGGCATTGATACAAAGCCCAAGTCAAATGCACCACCATTTGCAATCTGCATTGTCATAGTTAATCCAAAGAAAGCTACTGCAGCCGGTATCGCAATTGAACCACCTAGAACAACTTCGGCAAATTCATTAGTTGCGGACGTACTTAAACCGGAAAGAGCAATATCATCTTTTGGCTTTAAATAACTTGCATATGCTTGTATCGTACCCATACCAACAGATAAGGTAAAGAAAATTTGACCTGCTGCAGCCAGCCATACATTCGGGTTACCAAGACTGCTAAACTTAGGATTCCACATAAAAGCTAAACCATTAATTATAGAATTATCCGGTCGTGAAGGATCCGGGGTACCAAGTGTTAATACTCTCACCACAAGAATTATTGCAAAAACAAATAGAAGAGGCATAGCAATTTTTGCAAGCTTTTCGATTCCTTTTGATATTCCCTTAAATAATATCCAGAAATTAATTGAAAAGGTTATTAACATGAAAATGTATGAAGGAAGGATAGAATTAAAATGAATACTGGTCTCTTTCCCCTGGAAACTGTAAAGGAAAGTTTTCATGGCTTCAAAACTTTCCATATCGAAATATCTTTTGGTGATAGAGAAAAAGCTGAAACCCAATGTCCATGATTCGATGTAGGTATAATAAATCATTATTGTTAACGAAATAAAAAGACCTAATGCACCAAAATATTTTGCCAACTTATTTTTCCACAAAACATCGAACATACCCGGGGCACTGCCGTGATTAAATTTTCCTCCATATCTTCCTATACCCCACTCGATCCACATTAACGGAATTCCTAATATTAAAAAGAATATAAAATACGGGATCATAAATGCTCCGCCACCGTTTTGTGCTGCTTGAACCGGGAACCGTAAAAAATTTCCTAATCCAACAGCATTGCCGGCTACGGCTAAAATCAAACCTATTTTACTTCCCCATTGTTCTCTTTCGTTATTCAGGGACATAGTTTCTCCTATAGACTTTTCTATTGAATTATTGGAGTGTCCCGAAGATTTCGGGATATGTTATGCAAAATAGAAAAAAAATATTAGAGTTTGGAGTATGATAAAAAATTTATCGGAAAAACAATGCGTATATTATATATACCAAACCAACTAAAAAACCAAGTGAAAAAACCGATACAAAAAAGTAAAACGGAAAATTGTTTGATTGCTTTTCTTCATTATTTTTATTTTCCATAGTAATCCTTAAAAGATATTATTAATATTGTGTTAGGCAGAATGATTTTAAGAACTGCTATGGTTTATATATCTGTGGAAAAGAAAGATATTATAAAAGTACGCGAAGAATTAGAATTGCACAGATTATTTTTTATTAGTGCCGGGTAAATTTTAAAAATAACATTTACAGAATTATTATAATAATTTCGTAAATCGGAAATTCCAATTATTCTTTCAAGACTTCTCTTTTCCGGTTTATTTATATCAAATAAAACATTTGTGCTTGAATTTACATCGAGCAGAGCAGTATTTTGTTCGTCTACCTTTTTTTGATGATTTTGAGAAACTGCAAATGAAGCAATAACATTGAAGATGAAAAGAAAAAAAAGAAGTGGTATTAAATACCTGGCTATTTTTGATTTCCGAAATCTTAAAAAACTCATGGAGAATAATTAATTCAATTTTTAATTAAAAACAAATATACAGGTTTTATAATGTGATGAAATGTATTTGATTCGATGAACTGAAGTGATATAATAATTTATTAAGAATTATTAAAAAGGTGAATAAATGATAAAAGAAAAATTAGGTATTCCAATTATATTTTTAATTTTAACTTTAAATTTATTTTTGGGAGGAAACGGATTCCCGCTTGTTTGGAATAACTTCAATGAAGATACGTACAAGCTTAATGAGGATAATTCGGATATTCACACTATAAATCAAGATTTATCAAATATTCACACTATAAATCAAGATTTAACTGATATTTATAATTCCCCCCTGTACAAATCATTTCATAAATATTCCGAAGAAATAGAATATATTATGGTAAAAGATAGTACAGGTAATATTAAATCAATTATAGTTACATATAATTAAAAATATAGTTTTCGAGAAAATATACTTAAAGAAGATTCTATTAAAGTTATAGATTTTTAAGCTATTTTTCGAATTCCATATTTTCGGGGTAAAGTGCAGTAGGTTTTTTACCGCTGAGATCCGTTACCGGTACATTCTTATTAACTACAAGCAACTTTAAATCGTCAATCCAAATTTCACCTTTACCATGCAGGGAAGCACCGAATAAAATCTTATCACTGTTTTTGGGAATATCGAGCACTATCTCGTATTTTACCCAGTCAGAATTACCGACTAGCGGTCTATCCTGCATATTATCAAATGCAATCGGACGTTCAGTGGCATCTTCAACAATCATAAATAAACCTGCCCAGTAAGAAACGAACTTTGTTTTAACATAACCAGATAGCCTGACTCTTTCACCGAGATAATTTTCAGCTTTAATTTCCTGCATTAAATCACATGAACCGGAGGGTTTAAGCTCTTTTGATTTTATATAGGCAGAGGTATTACCCTGCTCGCTAGTTTCTTTATCAATTCCTATTATATAATCCTGCGGTTCGGTTCCGCTTTTAAACCAGCCTTCCGGTATTTTATCATTTTTATCTATGGGAGAACTTACTCTAGGAATATCTGTAGTCTGGCCTAATGCAATAATATTGAAAAAAGAGAAAAAAATTAAATAGAAAACTGCAGGCATACATAAGGAGGTTTGCTTTTTCATAATATTCACCTTTTAAAAAACTTTCACATTATAATAAAACATTAGGAAATAGAAAATACCGGATATTAAAGAAGCGTGTTTAAGCAAGAACCCCCAATTGATATATCTTAATAATAAATAAAACAACTATTAAAATCCAATTAAATTTTCAACTTTATTCGAAATTCTCATTGTGAGAATTTTATAACATACTAAAATCAGATATCTTATATCAAATCTTATGCGAAAATATTTACTATACCAATATTCTATACCAATGATGCTGTGAAAAACTAAATAATAGATATTAACTTAAAATCAAAAGATTCCGGATATCCAAATTTTTTTTAATTTATTAAGATTTCCTGTATTAGTAAAAATTTACGTTAAAAAATTACGAAGATCGAGTTCAATTTTTTCTTCACAAAAAAATGGCTCTCCATATTGTTTTCCAATTTGAAAGCCGTAAAATTGTGCCCTTGATTCAATATATTGTATAAATCCCGGTTTACTAATAAAAGTCTCCGGTTCAGTGCTTTTAGGATTAAAAAACTGGGAGGAATAGGAATTAACAGCTTTCATTTTTTTCTCGAAGCAGGAGCTTATATCAACAATAAAGGAAGGCTCAAAAGTGTAAGTCTGCATATAATAAAAAAGTTTGCTGGGGCGAAAAGCCCGCTGAGATACTTCCTTATCAAAGGTTTTAATTTTAACTAAACCGGTAGAAAACATTGCCTGCTTTACAATAAAGCTTGTATCTATATGGTCAGGATGACGATCGTTAAAATAAGGTGCAAAAATTAATTTCGGTTTATACTTCCTAATAGTCATAATTACTTTAATTAAATTTTGCCGGTTCCTTTCAATATTTCCGTCGGGGATATAAAGATTTTCTCTTACAGCAGCTTTCAGAGAAAGTGCAGCTTGAAAAGCTTCTTGCTGCCTTAAATCGGCACTCCCTCTTGTTCCAAGCTCTCCCCTTGTAAAATCAATTAATCCCACTTTAAAGTTTTGAGATGTTAATTTGGCGATTGTCCCGCCCATAGAAAGCTCAGCATCATCCGGATGTGCTGCAAATACTAGTACATCAAGATTCATAATTCAGAATAATAGTTTTATTATAAAATGAAATTTGAAATCCTAATCTAAAAATTTTCCAGACAATAATTAAATTTTATAAATTAATTACCAAACTTGTGCGATATCATTGGTAAAAAGAGATAAAGGAGCAATGAAATAATGTTTTTTGCATCTTTTTTAATAATTCAATAAAAAGGAGATTATATCCCCAAATTACATTATTAAGGAAATTTTGTAATATGAGTTAATTATTCATAATATGAAATTTATATTTCAATATTATTTTCGAAGTATAAGTCTGAGTTCAGTATAATTTTTATCAGAGATCTTAATTATGAAAGAAAAAGCATTTATTAATGGGAAAATATATACTGTAAATGATAAGCAGCCTTTTGAAGAGGCATTACTAATCGAGGGGAATAAAATTGTCCTTGCAGGTTCAAATGATGAAGTAAAATCCAGAATTAATGAATCCGCCGAAATTATTGATCTTAAAGGCAAATTAATGCTGCCGGGTTTTATTGATGCTCATCTACATTTAATGAACGGCGGTTATTATCTATCCGGAATAAATTTACGGAGTGCAAAATCTATTTCGGAATTTATCAGGATTTTAAAGGATTATTCAAAAAATATTGAAGGGAAATGGATAACAGGAGGAAGCTGGGATCATGAACAGTGGGAAGAAAAATCTCTTCCTAATAAAGAAATGATCGATCCTTTTACATCACATACTCCTGTTTTTGTTGAAAGAGTGGATAAGCATGTCGGACTCGCAAATTCATTTGCTTTAAAGTTAGCACGTATAAATAACAATACTCCCGACCCATCAGGAGGTAAAATCATTAAAGATGAAAGATCGGGTGAACCGACTGGAATTTTAAAAGATAATGCGATGAACCTGATATATTCAATTATCCCTGAAAATTCAAATGAAGAGAATTACTATTCTGCTATGTTAGCTTTGAACGAAGCAAAAAAGTGCGGTATTACAAGTGTTCATGATATATCTTATAAAAATGATTTATTTACTTATCTCCAATTGGAAAAAGATAACAAATTAACCTGCCGTATTTATTCAATACTTCCAATCAATAATTACGAAAGCTTAGATAAAGATATTGAGGAAAAAATTAATAACAGCAAAAAAATAAAATTTAGAGGACTAAAAGCATTTTCAGACGGCTCGCTTGGTGCCGGAACAGCATGGTTCTTTGAACCTTACATAGATAATCCATCCAGCGGTCTGCCGCAGGATATTATTATAAATGGTAAATTGAAAGAATGGGCAGCCGGTGCGGATAAAAACAAACTGCAGATAGCAACTCATGCGATTGGTGATAAAGCAAATGCATATGTGCTTGATATATATGAAAAAGTAAAAAATGAAAATCCTTATTGGGACAGGAGATCAAGAATTGAACATGCACAGCATTTAAGATTTGAAGATATTCCCCGGTTCACTGAAGTAGGAGTTATTGCATCATGCCAGCCGTATCATTTATTTTTTGACGGCTCATGGGCTGAGAAAAAGATTGGTCCTGAAAGGGTAAAATTTTCTTATCCATTCAATACCTTACTTAATAATGGAGCAGAATTATGTTTCGGCAGCGACTGGCCGGTTGTTCCGCTAAATCCTTTAAATGGAATATATACAGCAGTAACAAGACAAACTTCCGATAATAGTAATCCCGATGGATGGATTCCGAGGGAAAAGATTTCTGTAAAAGAAGCAATTAAATGCTATACATTAAAAAGTGCTTATGCTTCTTTTGAAGAAAAGATTAAAGGAAGCATTGAACCGGGCAAGCTTGCAGATCTTGTTGTTTTAAGTGATGATATTTTTCAAATCTCTCCTGAAAAAATAAAAGATGTGAGAGTTGATATGACAATTTTTGATGGCGAAATTATTTACACGAGAAATAAGGATTGAGGTAATTTAAGATAAATTATTCCAGATCAAATATTTGAAATTTCTTTGTGGTTCTCTGATGTTCTCCGTGATCTTTTTGTTCATCTTTCAATAAAAAGTTACACAGAGTAAGCACAGAGAATTCACAGAGAACCACAGAAATTTTAGATTACATTACTCTTCAACAACAGCAAGTATGTCGGAACGCTGTAATATCCTGTATTCTTTACCGTTCATCTCAACCTCATCTCCGCCGTATTTGGCAAACAATACCTTATTCCCTTCTTTTACTTTTTCTCTGAGGTCTTCATCCGTACCGACTGCGATGACAGTTCCGATTCTTGGTTTTTCTTTCGCCGAATCAGGGATAATAATTCCCGAAGAAGTTTTCTCTTCTGCTTCCGCAGGTTCCAGCAAAATGCGATCGTCTAACGGTTTTATTTTCATAATCATTCTTTTTTAATTTTTTATGTTTAAAATTTGATTGATTTTAGGTTTATTAAACCCAATAATCGGTTTATTATTTATTATAATTACCGGCACACCCATCTGACCTGTTCTGCGCATCATATCTCTTGCTGCAGATTGATCTCTTGATACATCAACATCGGTAAAACGAATATTCATTTCCCTAAAGTATCTCTTTGCAGCGTTGCAATAGCTGCATGTGGGTGTGGAGAATACAATTACTTTTGGCTGATTATTCATAACTCTTTATTGTTTTATTTTTATTGATATGAGATTCACAAAATTAAAATTGGATTCAGCTTAACGGAAAAAATTAAGATATGAAATTAGAAGAACTTTAAAAAATATTTTCGTATGATTTAATGGATGAATGAAAACACAT
This sequence comes from uncultured Ignavibacteriaceae bacterium, assembly GCA_964448105.1. GTDB lineage: Bacteria > Bacteroidota > Ignavibacteria > Ignavibacteriales > Ignavibacteriaceae > CAVQBP01. The sequence goes on along the minus strand of CAYUVK010000039.1, from coordinate 20,919 downwards.
ACAATGATTCAATCATTCAGTCATTCAAGCTAAGCATAGTACAACCGCATCAAAATAGAAAATGGTAGTTATAAAATTGAATCTTACACTGACGAAACAGTTGAGGTTAATGGAGTGTCTATTCCCATTATAAGGTGATATAAAAATGTTATAGAGAGCTTATAGCTTCTATCTATGCCACGAAGTGGTTAAATGATAGCCTAAGGAATGATCATATCCATTCATTTATTGTCCATCCGAACGGGAATGCGATAACATAATCCATTATTGATCAAATTGCAGATTCTCATAATTGCTTTCGGTTCTTACATTTCATTATCAATTTTCTTATTGACTTTCCACAAAAAAGTAAAGGATGAACCTTATTATATTATCATGATAATAAAATTGGGTTCATTCCATTTGTCAAAAATTATTAACTTATCTACAATGATAATGAATTCCTCAAATATAGAACCAATCGATGAAAACAACTCTTCATTCTATGATAGGTTCAATCAGATACAAAAAAAAGGATTTAAATTTAGATGCTTAGGCTTGGGTTGCTTCGGCACCTCTATACTTTTAATTGTAATAATAATCGCGATTTATTTTTTACTAAAATAATTCTAATCCTACGGCTTAAGTATAAAATTGCGCATTTTCAAAATACTTGGTAGATCCTTAGTATCTGCCGTAAACCTTCTCCGATGATCTGAGACATAATATGTTAATCCGCTCGTTTTCCCCTTGAACTTCAAATCTCCCGCTCCAAGATATATTACTTCAATACCATTAGTAATATTAGGATTCTTCGGTAAGTTTTTTACTCCCGTAATATTTTTTCGTTTTGGTATTTGTCCGCAACAAAGACTTGTTTCTTCCATAAATAAATCCTCAAAAAAGATTAAGAAATAAATCGTTCTATAATTGATGCACCGCCGGATACTGCTAATATTTCAAAGATTGAAGGGATACCGGGCTCAAATATCAACAAAACGATTAGGATTGATACCCAAAAACCCATACAATGGAAACATTCCACTAAACCTTCCAAGTGAAATTTATACATCGCTTTTCGTAACCTTGATAAAATATCAAAAGGACCTGCTTCATAACAAAGCAGGCTAGTGATACGCCATACGCAAAGTATTGATATCACCAGCCATAACCAGTTGTTAAATGCAAAGTGTAACAGCATTATTAATAGTTAAAAATCCGCAAAAATTTGGTTAGTTTTAACACAAGGCAGCGGCGGGCAAGGTCCGGTTAATGTATATCCAAACGGAACAACAACATCAAGCACGGTAATTCCTGCGAACGTACATTTTAACTCTGCACTTAATCCCAAACCATAGATACAATTACTTCCGCTGGGTGTTCGTGCAATGCCGGCAACACCAACAATGCTTGCACTACATCCCGCACAAAACTGTATTCCCAAGAGTGTAGCACAAACACTTGCAGAAGCAACACCCCATGCCTCACCACCACAGCAAGTTACCTTATACCCGACATTCAAATCAACATTGTAACTAAGACCGGCTATGGTATAAGTGTGTCTGCACCATCCGAATATTGGTATTATACCCCACTTCCAACCGGTTATACATGGAAGCGAAATTGATACTTGTAAACTGAAGCTATGCCCAAAATGCTTCGTAAAACTTCCTTGAACAAGCGGTCTGCTGCACAAGTTTAAGGGCAAAATGATATTACCTATTAATGCATCATCTAACTTACCTACATAGGTTACAAAATTGCCTGTGGCTATTGATTTTGCATTTAAGGTTGTTTTCTTGGAGCCTCTACCCGCTTGTTTCGAATTAGCTATGTTTACAACTGAATTAAAAGCTTTTTTATCTTTTAATAATTCAGACGAGTATCTCCGCATATTCTTTTCATCAATGCCTTTTAAACCTATGGAGGAATATGCCAATTTAAAAGCTTTCACACCTTCCTGCCAACGCGTATTTAACGTTTTTTTATCAGAATCATTTTTTGCTGCAGATAAACTTTTTTTATACTCCGCCTCCATTTTGATGAATTCAAGAGTTAACAATGAAGTAGAAAGAGTTCCAATTATCTGTTCAGGAGTTGCTTTTTGATTGGAAATTGCTTCAGCCAACGGACTGGTACTAACGGCAATATTATGGAGTATTTTAACATCATTTGCTTGTAAATGAATCCCCTTAACCGGTGTTGCATTATGAATTTCTGATTTAGAAAGACTTGCAAGAGTAGGAGCTTTTTGTGCATCTCTGAATTTTTTGAACCTATTTCTTAGTTCTGCAGAGGTAGATGTTTCTTTTGGATAAATAAATCTAAACGTTGCCATAATTCTTTCTCCTTTATTAAAGTTAGTTTAATTATTTTATTTTTAGAACTACTAAAAATGAAGTACTCAAGAATCCACAAGTAGAGGTAGAGAAATCGACCTAGGAATCATCAAAGTAGAATACCTCTAATCAGTAAGTTAAATGAAGGATAGACATTACGTAGGATATTACCGGTATTTAGTCTATTTTATTTAGTACGGTTTAACCACATGTTTCATATTTTTGTTAACTGAATTTTTCCTTTCACATTTTGAACCGCTCGAAATTATTATCATGAAATAGACAATAAAACCATTGGACAAAAAAGTTAATATTTAATTTAAATATTTACTTAAATAAAAATATAAGTATAAAAATATATAGTCTATCAAATTTGTAACATTTACTATAAATAATGTAACATACATAGCGATTTTAGTAGTGGTGAATAAAGTGAATCTTATACAGCCAAAATAGTTGAGGTTTTTGGAGTGTCTATTCATATTGGCAAAGGTTATAAAAATATTAATGAGAACTTATAGCTTCTATCTCTATCAGGAAATGGTTTGGGAAATCCGAACAAAATTTTATCACTACTTTATTGTACTCCTATATTTGTGCCATTTGGCATTATCTATGGAGTTGAAGGACGTGTAATACTCTAAATGTTTTTCTTAACTCCGTCAGGAGTTTAATATTTATAATTAAAATGAAAAACAAAAAATAAGAACCCCGTAGGGATTCAATATTGAGTTTTGAATAAAATAAACCTTAAAAATTAAAGGGATTAATTATTTAAACTGAGACATTACTATTTTATCATAAATTCTATCACCAAACAGCTTTCTTATGTAAACAAGTGGTTTTGCCATTCTTCCTACCAGGTATCTTGTCTTTGGTTTTTTCGCATTGACAATTTTCTTAACTGTGTCAGCAATAACCGTCGGGGATGATCCTGTCATAGTTTTGCTTGTTGATGATTTTAACAGGGACTGGACAATTTTTTTGTATGGTCCGTTGACAGATTCCATTGGAAAATTATTTTCAACACCCTTGGCAAATCCTGTTTCAATTAATCCGGGTTCTAAAATAACTACATTAATTCCGAAGTCTTTTACTTCAAGTCTTAAACAATCGCTCCAGCCTTCTATAGCATGCTTGGTAGCATGATACCAGGCGCCAAGCGGAGTATATATTTTGCCTCCCATTGAAGAAGTGTTTATAATTAATCCTGACTTTTGTTTTCTCATATGAGGCAAGACGAGTTGTGTGAGTTCTGCAAGCCCAAATAAGTTTATATCAAACTGGTATCTTGCATCTTCCATTTTAACTTCTTCAACGGGACCATAAAGTCCGTATCCTGCGTTGTTCCATAAAACATCAATTCTACCCTGCTCACTAATGAATAACATGACTGAACAATTAGTCAAAAGCTGGAATGGATCCGCACTGGTTAACTCGGTTAAGTTTACACACACATTTGATAATAATTTAAATAATAATATGACCGAATATTTGTTTAAAAAGTGGGATCGCACTAGCTGGGTTGATACCTCAAGGAATGTATATTCATATGATCAGAATAATAATAATACTGAATTCCTTATTCAAAATTGGGATGGTTCCGCCTGGGTAATTGCAATTTGATGAAAAATGTATCTGTATTCCCGCTGTTTGTATAAGTCCTTCCAGCATTATCGCCATATATTAGCATCGTAAGTTTTAACTTATTCAAACATTAAATTTATTATATATGGAGGATAAACGATGCAAAAACGCAAACTTGGGAATAGTAACCTGGAAGTTTCAGCAATAGGGCTTGGCTGTATGGGAATGAGTTTTGGTTATGGACCGGCTGCAGATAAAAAAGAAATGATTTCTCTTATCCGTTCAGCAGTTGAAAGAGGCATAACTTTTTTTGATACAGCAGAAGTGTACGGACCATTTACAAATGAGGAACTCGTCGGCGAAGCTTTGCAACCATTGCGTAATCAAGTTGTGATAGCTACAAAATTCGGATTTAACCTTGATCCGAGCGGCAAAGAACATTGGACAGGATTAAACAGTAGACCAGATCACATTAAAGAAGTTGCGGAAGCATCATTAAAAAGATTGAGGACAGACGTAATAGATCTATTTTATCAGCATCGAGTTGATCCTAATGTCCCAATTGAAGATGTTGCCGGTGCAGTAAAAGATCTGATTAAGGAAGGAAAAGTCAAACACTTTGGTCTTTCCGAAGCAGGGGTTAATACAATCCGTCATGCACATGCAGTTCAGCCAGTCACAACAATTCAAAGTGAATACTCAATATGGTGGAGAGAACCGGAATCAGAAATATTGTCCGTGCTTGAAGAACTCGGAATTGGATTAGTCCCTTTCAGTCCTCTTGGGAAAGGTTTTCTAACCGGTAAGATAGACGAAACAACAACCTTTGACAAAACAGATTTCCGCAACACTGTGCCCCGGTTTACAGAAGAAAATAGAAAAGCAAATAAGGCTTTGGTTGATCACCTTGATCAAATCGCAAAGAGCAAAAATGTTACCACAGCTCAAATCGCATTAGCATGGATATTATCACAGAAACCTTGGATTGTACCAATCCCGGGAACAACAAAACTTCATCGGCTTGAGGAGAATATTGGAGCTGCGGCAGTAGAACTAACGTCCGATGATCTTCGTGAAATTGAAACTGTTTCATCTAAAATTACAGTACGAGGTGAAAGGTATCCTGAAAGCAGTCAAAAAATGATTGATCGATAAAAGTATTAGTAAAAGAAATAGCTAAAATTTTTTAAGGCAAAGAACTATGAAAAACGTAATCATATTAGGTCCAAGCGGAAGTTTGGCGAAACATGTAATCGACAAATTAAAAGCAGAAGAAGGTATACATCTTACTTTGTTTTTAAGAAATAAAATCAGCTTGCGGAATAATGATGTTTCCGGTTGTAACATCATAGAAGGAGATGTGCTGAATTACAAATCATTGAAGGAAGCTATTCAAGGGCAGGATATTGTTTATGGAAATCTTGCCGGTGAATTAGATCAAATGGCTAAGAACATTGTAAAAGCGATGGACGAAACAGGAGTAAAGAAACTCATCTTTATTTCTTCCATTAATATTTATGATGAACCGGTAAGCACAATGCTGAAACCTTACAGAGCTGCCACAGACGTCATTGAAGCATCAGATTTGGAATATACCATTTTGCGGCCTACCTGATTTACAAATACCGATGAAGTGGATTTTGAAATAACTTATAAAGGTGAGCCGGAAAAAGGAAGCGTAATTTCCCGCAAGAGCATTGCTGCTTTCGTTTCGGAAATAGTTAAATCACCGGACAAATATAAACGACAAAGCTTAGGCATCAACAAGCCGAACTCTTAATTAAAGATTTGAGAGAAGTTATTAAACACTTGAGGTAACATAAAAACTATGAAGACATCTGAACCAAAACAAACTAAAAAAATAAAACTAACAGATACTGCAATTAAGAACCATGAAAAACTATGGCCAAATTATAAATCGAAAGCAAAAGAAACCGACCCGGAATTAATTGAAGTGTTTGACAACTTTGCTTTCGATGAAGTAATTAGCTATGGCAATCCCGACACAAAAACCAGGGTAATGATGATTTTGGGTTCTACTATTGCAAGTCAAGCTCTCACAGAATACAAAATGTTTTTGAATGCTGCACTAAATGTAGGAGTTACTCCCGTTGAGGTGAAAGAGATTTTGTATCAGTCTGTTCTTTATGTGGGAATGGCAAAAGTGATTGATTTTATTTATACCACCAATGAAATACTTACTGAAAGAGGTATTGAACTACCGCTTAAAGGACAATCAACCACATCACATGAAACTCGCTTTGAAAAAGGCTTGGCCTTACAAAAATCAATTTTTGGTGAAAGGATTGATAAAATGTATGAAACCTCTCCCGAAAATCAACTTCATATTCAAAAATATTTATCTGCAAATTGCTTTGGTGATTATTACACTCGAAACGGATTGAACATCAAAACAAGAGAGTTATTAACCTATTCAATGCTCATCAGTATGGATGGAACAGAATCACAAGTGAAAGGACATATCCAGGGCAATGTGAAGGTGGGAAACGATAAAGAAACCTTGCTTGGTGTGACTACACAACTACTGCCCTACATAGGCAACCCACGCACACTTAATGCAATAAAATGTTTAAATGAAGTTGATATGGCTTCATTAAAAAATAAATAATTTGATCAGAAGTTGTCCAAATATTAAAATAGAGCATAACATTAAAGATAAAAAAACGTGTCAAAAGATTAAATCACATTAAGGACAAGTATTATGAAAAAAGTTGTATTAAATAATGGAGTGGAAATGCCCATTCTTGGATTTGGTGTGTATCAAATCCCGGATGCTAAAGAATGTGAAAGGAGTGTGCTTGAAGCTATAAACGCCGGCTATCGTTTAATTGATACTGCCGCTGCCTATTTAAATGAAGATGCAGTTGGAAAAGCAATCAAAAAAAGTGGTGTGCCAAGAGAAGAATTATTCGTAACTACAAAACTGTGGGTTCAGGATACCGGTTATGAAAATACAAAAAAGGCTTTTGAAAAATCTTTAAAAAGATTGCAATTGGATTATCTTGATCTATATTTAATTCATCAGCCAATTGGTGATGTTCACGGTTCATGGCGTGCAATGCAGGAATTATATCGTGAAGGAAAGACTAAAGCCATCGGCATCTCTAACTTTCAACCGGATCGGGTAATGGATTTAATGATTTTTAATGAAGTAGTTCCTGCAGTTAATCAAATCGAAACACATCCCTTCCATCAGCAAATCGATACTCAGAAATTCCTACAGGAAAATAAAGTTCAGATTGAATCATGGGGGCCATTTGCCGAAGGAAAAAATAACATTTTCAAAAATGAATTGATATCTTCCATTGCAAAAAAATATAATAAAACTGTCGGCCAGGTAATTCTGCGATGGCTTATACAAAGAGGAGTCGTTGTCATTCCAAAATCAGTTCATAAGGAAAGAATTATTGAAAATTTTAATGTCTTTGATTTTGAACTGAGTTCCGAAGATATGAATGCAATTATAAAGTTAGATATGAATAAGAGCAGTTTCTTCGATCATCGTGATCCTGAAATGGTAAAATGGATTGGAACAAGAAAACTTGATATTTAAACTTACTATAGAGAATTATAGTGAAACATTTAAGGAAACATATTGTAATAAACATCAACATTTAATAATTTATAATTCAATGAAACATTTTAAAACCATTAGTGAATTAGATCAGGCAGAGGGTTTCCCAATTCCTGAACACCCGTTAATAAGCTTAAACCTGCTCACCAGTGCATCTCCTCTTGAAAGAAATATGGAGTTCGCTTGTAACTTTTATATTATTTGTTTCAAAAAAGTAAAATCAGGTGAGCTGCTGTACGGCAAAACGAAATATGACCACAACACAGGGTTAATGTTTTTTACTAAACCAAATCAAGTATTGACAGCCAAAGGACTTCAACTAGATGAGAAGGGATTTGTTATCCATCTACATGAAGACTTTTTAATGGGACATCCTTTGTTCACGGAAATTAAGAAATACAATTTTTTCGATTACGAAAATCACGAAGCGCTTCATCTTTTACCAAGAGAAAAAGAAGTTATGTGGTCATTGTTCCATAAGATGGAAACTGAATATAAAAACAATCCTGACGAATTCAGCAAATCCATTATTCTTTCACATCTTGATTCACTGCTGAAATATGCTCAGCGATTTTACAAAAGACAGTTCATTGATCGAAAACCTTTATTAGGTATCACTATTACAAAATTCAATGAACACTTAAATTCTTATTTTGAAAAAGGAGATGCAGGAGAAAAAGGATTGCCCACCGTTAACTACATGGCTTCCCTGCTTAATCTATCTCCAAAATATTTAAGTGATTTATTAAAGCAGGAGACAGGAAAAACCGCTTTGGAATTGATACATCTATATGTAATCTCCGAAGCTAAAAATATGCTTGTTGCCGGTGACAATAGCATTTCCGAAATTGCATACCGGCTCGGCTTTGAAAACCCGCCATACTTTTCCAGGTTATTCAAAAAAGAAGTAGGTATTAGTCCAAAGGAATATAAAAACCAGCTTCTAAATTAATTCATTCAATTTATAGGGAGATCTTTATGAAAAAATCTCCCTTATTTGAATTTTAAAAAGAAGTTTTAAATAGTTTATTTTTTCCCAAGATAAAAAATGTTTCAGTGTAGAACGAATATGTTTTTCTTTGCGCACATCTCTTTAAGTACATTCGGCCAAACAGTAACACTTACTTCTCCAAGATGAGCCTTTTTTAACAGAAGCATTAGAGTACGGGACTGCCCGATACCGCCGCCTATGCTTAAAGGAAGCTCACCATTGATAATACCCTGATGATATGGGAACTTTAGCGAGTCAAGCTGCCCTGACATTTCAAGCTGCTGCTTAAGAGTTTCGGCATTGACCCGGATTCCCATTGAGGTCAACTCATGACGTCGTTTGGTGACTGGATTCCACACAAGTATATCACCGTTTAAACCATGCTTAATCTGTCCATCCTTTGATTTAGTTTCTGTAACCCAGTCGTCGTAATCTGCAGCTCGCATTTCGTGCGGATAGCCATCCTTTAAAGACCAGCCAATACCTATAATGAAGATTGCGGGGTATTTCTGAAGAATTTCTGTTTCTCGCTGCTTACGCGGCAGCTCCGGATACGTATCTAATATTTCTTCGGCATGGAAGAATGAAAGTTCTTCAGGAAGATTAGGATATTTTTTTGTTTTTAGTTTTGGGAACTTCTTCTGAACGTGTCGCTCTGCGCCTTTCAGTACACTCCAAATTTTTTCAACAACGTCTTTAAGATATTTTAAATTTCGCTGCTTGGCTGTGATGATCTTTTCCCAGTCCCATTGGTCAACATAAACACTATGGTCGTGATCGAGGAAATAGTCCTTACGTACAGCGCGCATATCGGTGCAAAGCCCTTCGCCGACTTTCATCTTAAATTGCTTAAGAGCAACACGTTTCCACTTAGTTGCAGCCTGTACCACCTGTGCATCAATGGGGTGCTGATTATAATCGTTAGTGATATGGAATTGAATTGGAGTACGTGAACCATCCCGGTCCAGCATATCGTTAACACCGCTTTCTACATCGACGATTAACGGGACCTGTACCATTGTCAGGTTCAGTGCTTTGCACAAATGATCTTCGATATAATCTTTGACTTCAAAAATTGCTTTTTGTGTTTCCTTTGGTCCGAGCAGCGAATGGTAATCAGACGGAAGGATTTTGTCCAGTTCGTCATAGTTACCGATTCCGGGGCCTGCTAAGTCTGCTTTTTTATCTCCCATGGTTTTATTCCTTTAAATTTTGTTTAAAGCTTACTGAAATATAAGTCTTTTAAAATTTCCTTGTATTATTAATTCCATAGAGTTTAAGCTTTTGTTCATACAAAATAAATAAAGTAAACTAAGACAATAGACTTAAATTGGCAAGAGTAGACAGCGCCATTCTTGGTTTATTATCCGGAAAGCTGGGAGATGTTGTATTCCGGAAGATGAACGGGAAAAAATTTATGTCCCTGGGTGCAAAGAAGCATAATATCAGCCAGACTGCAGAAGCTAAAAAAGGGAGAGCAAATTTTGCCGCTGCCGTTAGATTTGCGATTACTGTTAATTCTATCCCGAAATTAAAAGAAGCCTGGTCTTCGGCAAAAATAGAAGGGACAAATTCCTATCACAGGATAATAAAATATAATTCTAAACTGGTAAACTCCGGCAGACTTACTGCAGCTAATAAAATTACTCCTGGCGGCTTACCATTAACATTATCTTCTTTATTAATAAATGAAGAAAATGAGCTGGAGCTGAATATTTCTTATCCGCAGGATAAAATTAACTCCCCTGCTCTACTTTGTCTTGTTTTCTTTTTCGGAAATGATATAATTATTAAACAGAGTGTAACTATTGAAAGAGGAATGCCGGAAATTCCATTAAAAGTTTCTCTTAATGATGAAATACTAAAGGGATTAAAGAAATTTCCTAATCCTATTGTTTATACTGCGGTTTTGGGGAAAAAGATGAACACTGAAGAAATATTCTGGACAAGCACTGCAGCAGGGGTAATATAAAAATACGGCAGAGGGCAGTACGAGTCATGGTTCGACAAGCTCACCATGACATAGAGCACATGTCAGTCTGAGTTTATCGAAGACTGTCATCAAGCAACATGCTCAATGTTTATCAGACAATAAAAAGGTGACCTCTTTTCTGAGAGCACAAAGAGATCACCTTTTATGATATAAATTACTTCAGCAAGACAAATTTCTTTGTTAATGTAAAACTTCCGGCCTGCATCCTATATAAATAAATCCCGCTTGGTAAATTGTGTGCATCGATACCAATTTCATGATAGCCTGCTTCTAACTCTCTATTTATTAGTGTCTGCACTTCCCTGCCAAGAATATCGTAAATAATTATTTTTGTTAGTGCTGTTTGCGGCAAAGCAAATTTTATTTTTGTAGTTGGGTTGAACGGGTTGGGATAGTTCTGACTTATTGAATACTCTGTTGGTATTTCTTCTTTTCCTTCTATAACACCTACTAAACTTAGAGAAGCCTCATTGCTGTATTCTGATACCGCAGATCCTTTATAAGCTTTTATTCTGTAAGTATAGGTTTGAGATTGTTCTACTGTTGTATCTGCATATTCATTCCCGCTTCCTTTTAAAGTATCAATAACTGTGAATGATGTTTGGGGACTCTGCTTACGTTCAATTACATATCCATCTTTAATTGATGAGTTATTCTTCCAAGTAAGAGTGATTTCATTTACTGCACTTCTTTGCAAAACAAGATCCGTCGGTGCTAAGATTATGGTAAAATTCGAATCGCTCCATGGACCAGGGCCTTCAACATTTTTTGCTTGAACTCGCCAAAAGTATTCTAGTCCTTCGGAAATCCCCGATACAACTTTGACGGTATCTGATGTTGTAGAATCTGAATAAAAAAGAGCAGAGAAACTTGGGGAATGAGATAGTTGAATTATGTATTTATCAGCGTTTTCTACTTTATTCCACATCAAAGTAACATAGTCTGGTCGATTTGGATATGGAGTGACAGAAACTAATTGCGGCATATCTGGTAAAGGTATGTATGTGGCGAAGTTCCATACATCACTCAATGGACCTGAACCAGCAGCACTTTTTACCTGGACACGCCAATAATATCTTTTGCCGTCTAATAAGCCGCTGATTGTTTTTACCGTATCTGTTGTTGAATCAATTTCAGCAATATTTTTAAAAGTCGGGACAGTTGATAATTCGATATAATATTTCTCGGCATCTTTTACCTTGTTCCATTTAAAGGTAACATTTTTATCCAGACTTTTCTGAAGATTGGAAGGATAGATTAAAGATGTCTTTCCAAAAAAAGATGTACCGTTAGAAAGATTCGGGTTAGTCCACGTAATCCAGGGGGAAAGGTTAATATTATACGGACTGTCGGATATGTTGTTCGTATTTACGGTATCCTTGCCAAGCAGGAACTTGTCCACAAAGGCTTCAATTTCCGGTATCTGGCTGCCTGGAACCTGGCAGTGTGAATGCCCACCGACAATGGAAAAGCCGAACCTGTCGGCAATGCCTAAAGTATTATAGACCTGCTGACAAGCCCTACTACAGACGTCGCAGGACGGATTTGACAGCCATGTATAATCCGGGTTTGCCGTAACTAACAACGCCCGTGGTGCCACCATAGCCATTAACTCATGATGATCCTCCGGGAGGCGCGAAACATTGTCGCCGGCAAATTGGTGCATCGAATCCATAAACCATTTATAATCTGTATTATCTATTTTTTCCACGGTACCATTAGGCTCGGATTGCGAGTATCGCCACGACGTAGCACCACCTCCGCCCGATTCCTGGGCAATTGTAAGCGCAACACGCTCGTCAAGCGCCCCGGCAAAGAGTGCCATTTTACCGGCATAGGAACAACCGGTAACGGCTATGTGCTTTAGGTCTATGGGGAGAACATTCTGAACCAGCTCCAAGCCATCGATTATACGACTGACTCCCCAAGCCCATGCACTGTATTGTCCCGTATTAGTAATGTTAAGATTAGGGTAAAGCCGGTAGTAGGGATCCGTATTACTCGGGCTGCCATAAGTCGTTACCTGATTATGGACAAATTCGATGGTTGCAATATTGCGACTGGTAAAAATGTTGGATGGCAGACTACCTGTGCCGCCACTACCTGGAAAGAACGCCATACCGATCACTGCAGGGAAGGGTCCGGTTCCAGCCGGGAGGATAACTTGCGAAGTCAGCGTGAGTGTTTGGCCGTCCACAGTAACTTTCACTGTAAGTACACTATCAGAGTAGCTAGCAGTAATGCTGTCCGGACGAGCCGGCTTTTCACCGATCTCATAATGTTGGATCTGAGCACCGATCTCGGCACGCCGGTACTCCCAATCGGAGAAGTGAGAAATGCGACCTCTACCATCGGCCCACTCAAACGGGTCGGGCAAGGACTTGATGACAGGGAGTTCGCTGAATGAAGGCAAATAAGGTACCGGATAGGCCGCACCTGTATTCTCAACATCATAGACGAGAGGCATTTCCTGAGCTAATGAATTAACGACCCCAAGTAGATTAAATAGAAACAGAAATACCGCTAAAAATAGTATTATAGAACGATTGTCTTGTAAAAATGTAGCCTTCATCATTTTAACTCCCTATATTTATTCAAATTTAAACTCCGATTCTAAATTGCATATATAAATCTTTGTATATGCGAATGCATAAAAATATAGATGATATAATTGTTTCGTCATTTATTAAAATAAAGTTTGTGCCGGATAAGATCGGACCCCTTCATCTTAACCTCCCTATCGATTATTATAAATTTTCTTACAATTTATCCAGTTAATTGAACCGTTTCAAATTATATAGGGGGATCTTAAATGTCAAGAAAAAAAAATACAAATTTGCAAATTAATTACTAATTGTTTTAATCGGCAAAGATGATATACTTTTCGGTTAGCTTATATAATTAATTCCGTATTTACTTTTTCAAAAATTTTTAAGAAATTTCTTCGGCAATTAAAATATATTTGAATAAAATTGGGAAAGGGAGGAAAACATCTTGATACTCACCTTAATAGATAATAAATCATAATTCTCATTTTATAAAATTAGAAATTACTGTACTGAGGAAATATTGTGAAATTAAGATGTAAATATTTATTATGCCTATTAATAATAATAGGTGTTTTAGTATTTCTTAGCTGCAATAATAATCCTACAGATAGTTCCCCCACATCCAATCAATTATCTTTAGTAGAGGGATTACCAAAAAATACATTTTATACAATAACAAGAGTTGGGGATGTTCTTTATGTTAACTGCGGCTTTAAGCTATATTCATCTTCAGATAATGGTAATACATGGACATCAATAGGAAAAGATTTACCGGATAGTACTACAATAAATGAATTTAGTGGAATTAACAATTATCTTGCTGCAGCATCAAAAGGGTACGGAGTTTATCTTTCAAGTAATTTTGGGAAATCATGGTATGAACCGGGAAATAAAGGACTAAATATTTATGCTAACTATGTTAATTCAGTCTTAATGACTTCCGAATTTTTATTTATGGCAAGTGGAAATAATATATATCGCTCATCCGATTATGGAGAAAATTGGATACCTGTCAATAATGGTTTGCCCACTGATGCCGATAGTCTGTTGCTACCGTATCTTAATATTAATTTTCTTGCAAAGGGAAACAATTTACTTTTTGCCTTTCCAAAATTTCATGGAGTTTATTACTCAGAGAATAATGGTGATAGCTGGACGCCTATGAATGATGGTTTTAATTCATATGATGATCAAACAATATGGTGGCCAAGTAATTTTGCAGTATCAAATTCATATTATTTTATTATAAAAGGGGAAAGTATTTATAGACGTTCATTTTCTAAAATATCATCATGGACAAAATTGCCTATATCTCCGGTTCCGCAATTTGTTGTGGCTTCAGAAAATATAGTTGTTATTTATACTGATTCCAGGATAGAAATTTCATCAGATAATGGGGATTCATGGAAAACTGTTACTGAAAATTTTGGGCAAAATTCTATCTTGCAAGCTGTAATTCATAATAATTATCTTTTTATAACAAGCAGTTATAATGGAGTTTGGAAATTGAAAATAAAATAACAGCACTTAATAATGTACATAAACTTATGAATTATATATTGTACCAACAATTAATAAATATGTGAGTTTAATTTAATAGTTAACTTATTATGCGAATAAATTTATTAAAATTTCTTGTAACTCTTCTAATAATATTTGTTGGATGTAAAAGTTCCCTAATAAATCCATCTCCATCTGTTGAAACGAATACCAAGGAAGAATTAATCCCATATAAAATAAAAGCTCTTGCCGTTAATAATTTTTCTATTCTTCTTGATAGAGATGGGAAAATACACGACGTAATTTGGCATAATGACAGCACTGATATTAGTGTAATTTTTTTAACCGGTTTGTGGATAGGGATGAATCAAGATGGAATTCCGTATGGAGATATTACCTGGTCTGGGAATTTCCCGGAAAGTAATTTTACCGGTGAATGGAATAATAAACGAAATGGTATATTCTATATTGAAGGAAATAAATCTTATGATACCTCTCAATGGCCGGTTGAGCTTGGTGCTCCGGTTAATAATGATGGAACACCCAAAGTTTATGGCGATGCTATGTGCTGGTCTGCATTAACTTCAGATACAGCATATTCATCTATCCCGATCTATTCATCACCGGTAAAAAACGTGATAGTTTCACAAGCTCTATATGCTTATAAACGTGATGATTTGAACTCTGTCTTTTTTGTACGGTATGAAATAAAAAATAATAGTTCTAAAGATTGGAATAACGTTTATGTGGGATTTTATAGTGACACAGACCTTGGCCTTATTGGAAACAATAGAACGGGTTATGATTCTACGCGCGGTTTAACATATACATATGAAGATAGTTTAAATAATAGTGAATATAGTCGTGTAACGGGTTTTGCGTTTTTAGAAACACCAAGTAATATTGGAACCACCAGCCATCGCATAATGCGCAAAAATGATTATATAAACCCCGATTTTGGAGAATATGATTTTACTTCAGCCCAGCAAATACTTTATGCACTGCAGGGTTTATCAAATTCAGGCAAACCAATGATTAATCCAACTACCGGCCAAATTACTTCCTATGCTTTTACAGGCGATCCTGTTACTAAAACAGGATGGCTGGATACAAAGGTTGATGTTAGAAGTATGATTTCTTCAGGGCCATTTTCAATTCCCGCACATGAAACCAAAAAGCTTTCAGTAGTTTGGATTGTTAATGATGGACCAAATCTTCAAACAGCACTATCAACATTAAAAACAAAACTAGAAAAAATAAGAATTGAACCTAATCTTTGGCAATTTAACTAAATAACAATAACGAACATTAACTTTTACTGTAGTCCAATAATAAAATTGGTAAAAAAGATAATGCATTAAGCGCTCTTGAAAAAGCAGTATCACTTAATCCCAAATTATAAAAGCAGGCTGCCGGTGATTATGATTTAGAGAGTATTTGTAATGAACTGAAATTTTAGGAGTTGATAAAATAGTTTTATTGCCACATGCAACGGTCGATATTGATGAGGTGTTTAATATTTATTCTTTGTTGATTATCAAGTAACCATTGCTTCTTAAGATTAAATTTTTCAATTTTACATTGTAAATATTACTTCTTTCGATGCGGAATAAGATATCAATAAACAGGAGGAGAAAAAAATGGGAACAAATCTTATTGAACGCAGAGACTTCATTAAAAAAGTGCTGGGGGGGATTGCATTCTTATCGCTCGACTGGCAGATATTTCCAAAGGGTTTCGACAGCGTTTTAGGTGAGAACGAATATGACGCAATAATTATTGGTTCAGGTTTAGGGGGATTGAGCTGTGCTGCGGCATTTGCAAAGCAGGGATTTAAACCGTTAGTAATTGAACAGCATTCTAAAGTCGGCGGATATGCAACTACTTTTATGCGTCCCGGCGGATTTGAATTTGATGTATCGCTCCATTCCACAACAGCCGGAGAGAGAAACGGCATTCACAATCTTATCCCCGGATTTCCTGAGATAAAAGAAGTTGAATTTGAACCGCACCCTAATCTTTATAGAATGATATTCCCCGACTATGATATAAGAGTCCCTCAGAAAAATATTAAAGCATATATAAACAGCCTGGTAGAATTATTCCCCGAAGAAAAAACGGGCATAGAAGGAATATTTGAAGATATGGAGGGAATAAAAAATGATATAGGAAAATTTTCTGCTGCAGGAGGAAAAGTTAATATGAACAATTTCGCACAGGATTTTCCATATTTAGTTAAATGTTTCAATCGTACTTGGGGAGATCTTGTCGATGCAAGAATAACGAATCCAAAACTTAAAGCAATTGTTTCATCATTATGGGGATATTACGGGTTACCGCCGTCAAAACTTTCACCGTATTATTATGCTATGCCTACTTTCGGGTACTTAACAAACGGAGGATATTATCCAAGGGGAAAATCGCAGAAAATAAGCGATGCATTTGAGAAGTTTATTGAAGAACATGGCGGTAAAGTAATGATCAGAAGCAGGGTTGAAAAAATACTTACAAAAGAAAACACAGCTTACGGTGTTGTAACTGAGGACGGAAAAGAATATACCGCAAAGGCTGTAATTTCCAATGCAAATACATTTGATACTTTTAATAAAATGCTGGATGATAAAAGTGTATTGAAAGAATACCTGGCAAGGATGGAAAAGCTGAGTGTAAGTCTTTCAAGTTTCCAGGTTTTCCTCGGGCTTAAAAAAGACCTGGTTAAAGAAGCCGGTATTACGGATACTGAAATATTTTATAATACCGGGTATGATGCTGATGCTGATTATGAATTAATGAGAAAAGCAGATCTGGAAAACAGCGGATATGCCGTGACGCTTTACGACAACGTTTATAAAGGATATTCACCTGAAGGAAAGAACACGCTTAATATCTTATCACTGCAGGGATTTGATCATTGGGAAAAATACAAGAATGATTATTTTAAGAATAATAAGGAAGAGTACAATAAAGAAAAAGAAAGAATGGCTGACATTCTGATAGATAAAGCTGAAAGGACACTCCTTCCCGGATTGAGAGATGCAATTGAAGTTAAGGAGATAGGTACGCCGTTAACCAACATAAGATACACAAGCAATTACAGAGGAGCTGTTTATGGATTCGATCAAACACTGGACAACTCCGGGAATACCAGGCTTGGTCATTCGACACCGGTAAAAAATCTTTACCTATCAGGTGCCTGGACTAAGCCCGGTCATGGTTATGGCGGTGTTATCTACAGTGGTCTGGAATGTTTTGGCGAAATTATGAAAAACTGGGGATAAGACCGGGAGATAATTCTATATTTCCCGACTTACACACTGGGACACCCGAATTATATTCTGATTTGATTGAGAATTATTTTTAAATAATAATCTAAGGTACTCATTGATCAAAAGTTTTATTTTATCCCCAATACGAGACTTAGTTTTTATATCTATTT
Organism: uncultured Ignavibacteriaceae bacterium; assembly: GCA_964448105.1. Classification (GTDB taxonomy): domain Bacteria; phylum Bacteroidota; class Ignavibacteria; order Ignavibacteriales; family Ignavibacteriaceae; genus CAVQBP01. The sequence goes on along the minus strand of CAYUVK010000039.1, from coordinate 2,950 downwards.
TTTCGAGATCTTTTATAGCTCTTTTAGTAATAAGGATTTTATACATCAGAATGCTTCATCGAAATTTTTATAATTCCCCGCTTTATAATGCCGGATACTCGATGCAAACGCACTGCTTGTAATTCAACTCGCTGCAGGAAAAAAAGAAAGTTTATTGACTTCTTTCGAAAAGGCGGTATCCCTTAATCCCAAATTAAAAAAGCAGGCTGCTGGATTAACCTACCCCAGCTACTGTTGATAATCATAAATCCCTTCCAAAAAAGCATATACCTATTAAACCCGGTCACGGTTATGGCGGTGTTATCTATAGTGGTCTTGAATGTTTCGGCGAAATTATGAAAGAATGGGGATAAGATTATTAGATAACTTTATTCCTTTCAAGAAATAGATCTTGAAAGAGTGCAATTTCTTTTCAGTTTATAAAAACTCACAAACATTATTTTTAGGAGTTAATATTGTAACTCGAGTAATTGCACGGGTTATTGAAACTCGAAAATTTAATCTTGATTGATCAATGTTTCTACTGTTTGCAATTCTCGAATTATAATAACCCTCGTAAATTATTACTTCATCAAATTCTTTCCCTTTAGCTTTATGCATTGTCATAACTTGTACCCCCGTCCAAACTTTATCTGAGGCTGCAAAATGTTCCTGAAGAAGAGCATTTCTCACGGCTTCTGTTGCCCCATCATATGTTTCTGAATTTCGCCATATTTCTCCGAGGTTTGATCTTAACATTGCACCCTTACCTAATAATCTAAGGTATTGAGCATCTATAGCAACCTGCATAAGTTCTTGATTCTCTGAGTGTTGTAATAAGTCTCTAATTATTATCCAATCCGCTACTGGGTCACCGGAGAAATTAATATTTTTACATTCCTTCACAATTCTTAAACACTCATCTATACAAAATTTTCGATTCTTTCCATTAATTTTTTTTGATATCAAATAATTTAAAAGTGCGTTTGACAAAGAAAGTTGACCTTTATTTGCAGGTTTATCGCCATGGCGTCCACGTATATGCTCACTCAGATTTTTAATTAATTTATCTACAATTTCTTCATTATCTTTATCTTTTTCTAATAAACCCGCAATTACTATCGCAGCTAAAGAAGGACCTGCTGTTTCAAGAGCAACTTCGTGATTTATTCCAGGCAGTTTTTTGCCATTTGTTAAAGTTTGTTTCGATAATAAAAATTTAGATACTTCTAACATTAAGTTTTGTGTTGGTAATAAAATGGCTAAAGACCAATTATCTTTTCCAGATTTTATTAATCTTTTTAAAGCTTCCAACACTGCAAATTTTACTTCAATATGGAGGCCCACTCCTTTTCTAAAAGGATATTTTATTATATGTATGTCTTTATATTTTTTACCTACATTTTCTCCAGTTAATAAATCATTTCCAAATTGAAGTATATCTGTTCCGCTACTCCGATTATTTTCACTACCAAAGTCAAAACTTTTTGGTTTATATTCTTTAATAAATTCACTAATTCTTTTGGGATCAGCTCCACGAAATTCAAAAATACGTTGTTCAGGATCAGCTAGAGCTATTAGCCTACTTTTCTTACATAAAATTTTGATAAAATACCATTCATCCTCATTAGTGTCTTGAAATTCATCTAATATTACAACTGGATAACTATTACAAATTATACTTGTTAATGAATTACTTTTAGATAAAAGTTCGGAGGTAAGGCTAGCAAAAAGGTCAAAATGAAGAAGCCCTTCTTCATTAATCAATCTTATTTTTTCAGTTTTTCGCTCTTCTTTCCCTTTTATGTTAGCAAGACGAGATGCAGCTTCTGGTGGAGGAAGTAATTTGAATGGAAAATTATTATTTAGTAGGTAACCATGACTCTTTAAAATATTCCACAGAAAACTATGATAGGTAGTAATTTCTAAATGTTGCCGAACTTTTTTAGATATCAAAACTTTAGCTTGCTCATCAACTCGTGAAACACTTGCTCTAGCAAAACTAAGAAAAATGATGTTTTGTTTTGGTTTTAATTCTTCATTTTCTATTATGTAATGTGCTTTCAATAAGGCAATCGTTGTTTTGCCTGATCCAGGCCCACCCAAAATAATAAGGTTACCACCAGTATTTAATAAATCTTGCTTCTTTTTAGATAATTCAAACATAAACTTAAAATTTTATTCTTCAGTAGTATCATCAACTTCCTCATCATCTAAATTCAAATCAGTTTCTACTATATTTTGGATTGATTCAATAGTTTCGGTAATAAAATCGGGCATATCATCGTAATCACATAAACCCAAAATATCAGCGGCAGCACCCGAACCTTTAGTTCTTCTCAAATATTTCTTTAAAGAATCTTTTAATTCATCAATTGACATTTCTTCTTTCGGAGTTATAGAACTAAGGTGAATTGGCCATTCTCCAGCTTCAACTACTGAAAGAGCATATTTCTTAAGTACAGTTTCATCGGTTCCATTCAAAATTATTTTTTCAAAACCTTTATCTTGTCCTTCATAAGCAAAGTCAACAGAATTCTCAATTTCTTCAAGATTTTCTTTTTCTTGTTTGTCAAAAACAGCAAAAGTTGTTTTTCCAAGTCTACTGAAATATTTAGCTAAAGGTGCTATTTGCGTCTCAGATTCTGCACTAATAATTGCAATCCCCAAACCCTCTAATGTTTTATATTCATCTGGATAAAGCTCATTAAGTCTTCTAGCTGCTGCAGGGATGGCATCATATTCTGTTCTACCTTCCGTTATTAAAACTCGTCGTGCTAATAATGCTTCACAAAAACGCCTTCGAAATTCTTCCCTAAATTTTTTTGGTTTTACAGTAGGTGGATAGTTTGCGGGAATAGCAGTTAATTGACCTTCTTCTCTTTGAATAACCATGATTTGTGATGGATTAAATTCTTCTAAAACATAAGGTGAATGGGATGTGAATATTGCTTGTGCAGATTTGTTTGTA
>CAYUVK010000038.1:15453-40741 GCA_964448105.1 uncultured Ignavibacteriaceae bacterium | reverse complement strand
AGGGAATATTAAATGTTAAACAGCTACCGATTTATTTTGAATTGTCTTCTCTTTTTATCTTTTACAAATCTTTATAACTGTGAAGCACAATCGGATGGATATATTGCAATAATTCCTCCGTTCCATAGCAGGCAGGAAATAGGGAGTACTGAAAGCCCATTACAACTCCTTCATCAGCGATTTGTTGTTTTTGTCTATCAAAATGCAGTTGCAGTTTATTCGGAATCAAACTTTATTAACCAAAGTGAGAATGTTGTTGAGCAGGAATTCGCACTTCCTTCAACCGGGCATGATGAAAATGGAATTGCACCCGGAGGTAGAATTTCAAACGGAATTTTAAGTGTTCAACTTTGGATTCAGAATGAAAGATTGAATTCAAAATTTATTCAAGATGGTAGTGAAGATTGGTATACGGCACAAACTAGGTTTGCCCCTCACGAGAAACGTAAAGTTAAAGCTCTCTTCTGGGCAGAGACTTCATTAACAGATATTGACTCTCTTCCCGGGTTAGATACAACAATTATTGTAAATGGAAAGCGTGGTTTTCTAATCAATTTAGCACATGCAGCAGTCTGGAATAATATTATTGAATCAATTGATATATATGTAATTCTAAAAGACGGCATCTTACCAAATGGGGAGACATTTAGTGCCAAACCCTCAAACTACGATCTGAAGGATTCAACCTTGAGCTGGTCGATGAACAATCTTGAACCGTCTTCTAGTGATAATATAGAAATTTTATACGAATCCTTAAACAATTCTGATTCAACTAAAAATACAATGGCGAAATTATCAACGTTTATAGTAAAACACACTTATGATCAATTAATTTATTTTGCTACTCAGCTGGATGAATTATGAAATAATAATAAACTAAATTTTAAAAAATTAGATGCTTAAATCGGTTATTTTTAATTCTTCAATATAATTTAATGTTAAGTTTTGGTAGAATTATGTAGTCACTTTATTGTTCGGTTAAGAGTTGTAATCAGACTACAATTCCATGATTATCTGCCAAAGGAATAGCAAGCACCTTAAGGTTATTCGGAGTAAATTTATTCGGCAATCAAAATAAAAACAAGGAATAGCAAATGGAAGAATCAGTAAAAAAGATTCTCTTTGATCCGACTATTGGAAAGATTGTTACAACAATAGTCTTAGTGCTTATCGTTATCGCATTGTCGCGGTTTTTTAGGATAAGATCTGTTAAAAGGATTAAAGATGTTGATCAAAGATACCGGCTGCGAAAAATCATATCATTAGTTAGCTACCTAATTATAATATTAATAATATCTATTGTATTTAGCGATAAACTTAGCGGACTGACTGTTGCATTAGGCGTAGCCGGTGCAGGTATTGCCTTTGCTCTTCAAGAAGTAATAGCAAGCGTTGCCGGCTGGATGGCTATATCGTTATCAAATTTTTATAAAGTAGGGGATAGAGTTCAGCTCGGTGGAAGTGTAGGTGATGTTATTGATATTGGAATTTTGCGTACAACATTAATGGAGTGCAGACAATGGGTTGCCGGCGATCAATATACCGGTAGAATTGTTAGGATTGCAAATAGTTTTGTGTTTAAGGACTCTGTTTTTAATTATTCGGCTGATTTTCCTTTTCTTTGGGATGAGATCAAATTACCTATTAGATATGGAAGCGATATTATTCTTGCAAGAAAAATCATAGTGGCGGCTGCAGATGAGGTAGTCGGGTCATATGTTTCCCAAGCCCGAATTACCTGGGATAAAATGCTGGAAAAATACCGAATTGAAAATGCAAATGTAGCTCCGATGGTTTTTATGATTGCAAATGATAACTGGTTGGAGTTCTCCTTACGATATGTTGTTGATTACCAATCGCGGAGAATTACAACTAATAATTTATTTACGAAAATTTATAATGATATTATTGCTACCGGCGGGAAAGTACAATTGGCTTCCGGCACTTATGAAATAGTTAGTTGGCCTACAGTTAAAGTAAAAATTGAGAATTAAAAATGGCTAGATTCCTAAAGAAAAGAAATCAAAATAAAGGTCTTATTCCCGGTAGTGCGGTTTTTATCGGCGAAAAAAAGGTCGATGAAATTCGTATCAGGGTTATTGATTACGATAAAACAAAACTGCACGAAGATGAATTAAGAAATATTTCTGACGGAACAGTATTTAAAGAAACCAATACAGTTTCCTGGATAAACATTGATGGTCTTCACAATTCTGATATAATGAAAGAAATTGGTGAAACATTTGATTTGCACCCCCTTCTTATTGAAGATATAATGAATACTGATCAAAGACCAAAATTACAGGAGTCTGATAATAACTTATTCTTGATTTTAAAAATGCTTCGCTATAATGAAACAGATAATACAATTATTGCTGAACAGTTAAGCATGGTTATCGGAAAAACATTTCTTTTAACATTTCAAGAGCAGCCCGGCGATGTATTTGAACCTGTAAGAGAACGAATTAGAAAACAAAAAGGAAGAATCAGAGCTACAAGTATAGATTATTTAGCCTATGCTTTAATTGACACGGTGGTAGATAATTATATCTACATAGTTGAAAGATTTGGTGAAAGAATTGAAGACATGGAAGAAGCAGTTTTGGGTAATCCTGAACCTGAAATAATGGAACAGCTTAGTGACTATAGGCGTGAGATGAATTTCCTAAGAAAAAATATAAGGCCGGCCAGGGAAGCTATTATCCAATTATCAAAATTAGATTCCGATCTAATAAATAAAAAAACAAGACCATTTATAAAGGATCTGGAAGATCTGATTACTCAAACTTCAGAGGCCATTGACACTTACAGGGAGATGCTTTCAGATCAGATGAATTTATATAATTCCACCCTGGCAAATAAGATGAATGATGTAATGAAAATCTTAACCATCTTTGCAGCTATTTTTATTCCTTTGACTTTTATCGCAGGCATTTATGGTACAAATTTCGATTATCTTCCTGAACTTCATTTCAAGTATAGTTATTTTATACTATGGGCAGTGATGATACTCGCAGCTGTAATAATGCTGATATTCTTTAAGCGAAAAAAATGGTTCTGATTATTTTATTTTATCATTAAATATCTTCTTGAAGCAGTTAAAAAGGAAGAGTAAGATGACAGATATTGAAGTACCTAAGAATCTGCTTATTGGACTTTAATTACAGAAATTTTCTTCAAATGAAAAAGGGCTATCAGATTTTTCAGTAATACTCATATCAAGAATATGAGTACAATAATCTATAATAATTAGAATTAATTGAAAGATAAAAATGGAAAACAAAAATAAAAAGTCAAAAGAATCTGAGCTACATGAATTGATTATTAAGCTTGGCGGCAAAAATGGAATGGAGCGGCAAAAAGCACGTGAAGCATTAGTTTTAAAAGGTAAAGATTCAATAGATTTTCTGATGGAATTACTTGCTCATCCAAAACATATTTACCGTTGGGAAGCTGTAAAAACTTTGGAAGAAATCGGAGATCCTATTTCGATACCTTTATTCATTCGTGCACTTGAAGATGATAAAAGTGATGTGCGCTGGCTCGCCGCAAAAGGACTTATAAAACTTGGCAAACACTCCATAAAACCACTTCTTAAAATCTTGGAACAAAAATCTGATTCTGTATTTGTTTTAGAAGGCGCTCATCATGTCTTTTATGATTTGAAAGAAAATAAAGTACTCCCCTCAGGATTTCCTATTGATAAATTATTGTCTGTATTAAAGAATCCTGAATGGGTAGAAAGCGTCAAACCTCTGGTATACGAGATACTGAATAATCAAAAAGACTGAAGTAATGATATATACAATTTAATTCGAATTTTTTTGTAAATAATTTATTTTAAGGAATTCATGGTTTTTAGAAACATACATAATATAAATTTTTTATAAAGTTTAAATGGAAAATAAAAAGCACAAACGAAAATTATTTATTTTTGAAAGCTTAAACCAAAAACCTCTCCCCACAAATCTGTTTATTGGCCGGTTGGCTCGCTACATTTTAGCAGCTACTTTACTGGTGATTTGCGCTTTAGGAATCGGAATCCTTGGATATCATTTGTTCGAGAATTTTTCTTTAATTGATTCGTTCTTAAATGCCTCTATGATTTTAGGTGGTATGGGACCTGTCAATGAGATCCATACTGAAGTTGGGAAATTATTTGCTGGTATGTATGCTCTATTTTCCGGCTTAGTATTTTTAGTAGCTGTCGGTTTGATTATAGCGCCTATTTTTCATCGCATTCTTCATAAATTCCATTTCGAGGATGTCTAATTTTGGACTTTTGGGAGCGAACTTATATATTACAATAAAACCTCATGAAAAAAGAAAGAGAACGATTAGTATCGGTAAAAACCAGTGGGAATTTATGGCGCAAATGGGGACCTTATGTAACCGACAGACAATGGGGGACAGTAAGAGAAGATTACAGTCCAGATGGAAATGCATGGGATTATGTTACTCATGATGATGCACGCAGCAAAGCTTATCGATGGGGTGAAGAAGGGATTGCCGGAATAAGTGATAACCGGCAATTGATATGTTTTTCAATCGCCCTCTGGAATAAAAAAGATCCTATCATAAAAGAAAGATATTTCGGTTTAACAGGAAATCAAGGAAATCATGGAGAGGATGTAAAAGAGTATTATTATTATCTCGATAACACGCCAACACATTCTTACATGAAGATGCTATATAAGTATCCGCAAGCCGAATTTCCATATTCACTGCTTATTGAAGAAAATAGTAGGAGAACAAAGGCCGATCCGGAATTTGAATTAATCGATACTGGAATTTTTAATGAAAATAAATATTTTGATGTTTTTGTTGAATATGCTAAAAACTCTGAAGAAGATATTCTAATAAAAATTACTTCATACAATCGCGGGAAAGAAAATGCTTCCATTAATCTCATACCTCAAATATGGTTTAGAAATACTTGGCGTTGTGGAAAAGACAACAGAAAACCGGAGATGTTTCTAACAGAAAATAATTCTATCAAGTGTATGCACAATGAACTTGGCGAGTACAATTTATTTTTTGATGGAAATCCGGAGATATTGTTTTGTGAAAATGAAACTAATAATAAACGTTTGTATAATGTTGATAATAATGCTGCTTATACAAAAGATGGTTTTAATGATTACATAACGCAAAAGAATAATGCTGCAATCAATCCCTCAAAAACCGGAACTAAAGCCGCTTGCAATTATGAAATGGAAATTAAGAGTGGTTCATCCCAATCAGTGAAACTGAGATTAGTTAAGAATTCCATTCAAGACCAATTCAAAGATTTTGATAAAATATTTGATAAGAGAAAAAATGAAGCTGATGAATATTATTCTGATATCCAGAAAGAAATTAAAAGTGAAGACGCCAAGAACGTTCAGCGGCAGGCTTTTGCCGGAATGTTATGGAGTAAACAGTTCTATTACTATGATGTTGAAGAATGGATTAATGGGGACAGGGGGCAGCCCAAACCACCCCAGCAACGCGAAGAAGGAAGAAATAAAGATTGGCTTCATTTAAACAATGCCGATATTATTTCAATGCCCGATAAATGGGAATACCCCTGGTACGCAACATGGGATTTAGCTTTTCATTGTATTCCTTTATCTATAATTGATCCCGAATTTGCCAAACAGCAGCTTGTACTTTTTACACGTGAATGGTACATGCATCCCAATGGACAATTGCCCGCATATGAATGGAATTTTTCTGATGTTAATCCACCGGTTCATGCTTGGGCGACCTGGCGAGTTTATAAAATTGATCAAAAATTGCAGGGCAAAAGCGATACTGATTTTCTTGAGAGAGTTTTTCATAAACTTCTCCTGAACTTTACGTGGTGGGTTAATAAAAAAGACCAGGATGGACATAACATTTTTCAAGGCGGTTTTTTAGGTCTCGACAACATCGGTGTTTTTGATAGGAGTTCTCAATTTGAAGCCGGAGAGCACTTAGATCAATCAGATGGCACAAGCTGGATGGCGATGTTTTCTCTTAATATGCTTCGTATTTCTCTTGAGCTTTCAAAAACTAAACCGATATACCAGGATCTCGCAACTAAATTTTTCGAGCATTTCTTATATATAGCACAATCAATGACTAATATGGGCTGCAGAGGTGTTGGTCTTTGGGATGATGAAGATGAATTTTATTATGATACTCTTCACATAAATAATACAATACAACGACTAAAAGTACGCTCTATGGTTGGTTTGATCCCCCTATTTGCTGTAGAAGTCTTAGAACCGGAATTAATGAAACTGGTGCCGGAGTTTGAAGCGAGATTAAATTGGTTTCTTACAAACAAACCCGAAATGGCCGCATTGGTTTCCCGTTGGAACGAAAAAGGATCAGGTGAAAGAACTCTGCTTTCACTGCTTCGCGGACATCGAATGAAAAAACTATTAAAACGGATGCTGGACGAAACAGAATTTCTTTCGGATTATGGAATACGCGCACTCTCAAAGTATTACGAAAATAATCCTTATGAATTAAATCTGGATGGGAAAAAGTTTGAAGTTAAGTATACACCTGCAGAATCCGATAGCGGGTTGTATGGCGGTAATTCAAATTGGCGCGGACCTATCTGGTTCCCGGTAAACTTTTTAATCATTGAATCACTTTATCGATTCCATCATTATTATGGGGATGACTTTAAAATAGAATGTCCTACAAATTCTGAAAATTTTGTGACAATCAAAGATGTTGCCGACGAACTTTCTATTAGATTATCGAAAATATTCTTAAAAGATGAAAAAGGTTTTCGTCCTATATTTTACAACAATAAAAAATTTCAAATAGATCCTTATTTTAAAGATTATATTTTATTTAACGAATACTTTCATGGTGATAATGGAAGAGGCGTCGGAGCTTCACATCAAACAGGATGGACAGGATTGATTGCAAAAATTCTGCAGCCGAAGAAAAAATAGAGAGGATTATAGAACAATGGAGAACAATGAAATATTACCAAAGGTAGTTATGCCGACTCCTGCAGTCCTAAAAATTTTAAAAGGACAGAAAGCGTTGGTAACCGGTGCCAGTTCGGGTATTGGAAAGGGTGTGGCAATTGAACTTGCAAGCGCCGGAGCAGACGTAGTAGTTAATTATGTCACTGATGAAGCTTTAACAACTGAGTTTGTTGAGCAGCTTAAATCAGATTTCGGAGTAAATGCGTATGCACAATACGCAGATGTTTCGAATGAAGATGATGTCAAAGCTATGTTCTCAAAAATGATTAAGGAATTTGGCACTATTGATATTTTAGTCAACAATGCAGGACTACAACGGGATGCGCCTTTTGAAGAAATGAGTCTCGAACAATGGAATAAGGTAATTAGTGTTAATCTAACCGGTCAATTTCTTTGCGCCAGGGAAGCTGTAAAAGAATTTAAAAGAAGAGGGGTAGTTTCCAATATATCATGTGCGGCAGGAAAAATTATTCACATAAGTTCTGTTCATGAAGTTATACCCTGGGCGGGTCATGCAAATTATGCTGCTTCTAAAGGAGGAATTATGCTGCTTATGAAGAGTATTGCCCAAGAACTTGCTCCATTTAGAATCCGTGTAAACAGTATTGCCCCTGGTGCGATAAGAACACCAATAAATACTAAAGCTTGGGATACACCGGAAGCCTATAATGAATTAATGAAATTAATTCCCTACAAACGTATTGGTGAAGTTGATGATATTGGCAAAGTTGCTGTGTGGCTTGCTTCCGATAATGCGGATTACATAAATGGAACAAGTATTTATGTTGATGGTGGAATGACTCTCTATCCCGGCTTTGCAACCGGTGGTTAAATTATATTTAATACTCTCTGGCATTCAATCAGCCAATACCAAAAGAAAGATATTAATTTTTCACTATGACGAGATAACGATCCTGAATCAAAATAAATTAATGATAAAGAAATTAAGCTTGTAATATTATCATAAAAAATTCATTGATTTTTAAACAGAATAAATATTCAATTAGAATAAAGGGAAGCTGATTATCACGGCATAAGTTGAAGATTGGAGACACCAATTTAAGCTGTCTTTTGTTGTTTAATTTTAAACTCAGACTTTATGGCCGATCTTAATATATGTAATTTCTCATAATTATTTACTCTTCTCATTTTCCTTTCAATTTCCACCAAAGCCCCTGCAATCTATCTTGATTTCATTTCTGTAGTTGTCCATCGTATTATTCTACTCAGACATTTCATTAGCTGTGAGTTTAAATTTTCTATTAAGTTAGTTGTTGTAAACAATCTTACAATTTTATACATCAAACTTTAGATAATCAAACGTACGCCGCCAAGATCTTCCAACCTATAAGGGAAAGTTTTCCCTGGCTGCCCGACAAACATAAAATTTGTAGGGATATTCCACTTATTGGAAAGCTCTTTGATTAGTTCCGGAGAAAAAATTCCTGATAACTCAATAAATTCAATATCTATCTCCGGGTAAGCGCGGTCGAGTACATCTATTTCATTTCTCAGATTTTAGGCTACAGCTACATTATCATTAATTATAGTTACAATTTTTATTCTTCTTGTATTCTCATTTTTCCTAACATACAGCATAACTTGGTTTAAAGCTGCTATATTATCTCCCTTAGTAAAAAACACAAATTGCTGAGAATTTATTTTATTAATTTTTCCTCTGATCAAAGCCGAAATTCTTGTCGCGGTTCGTTGAATAGCTTCGTTAATTGATCTAATCACAAAAAGAATGGCTTTTAACAAAGGTATTCTGTATAGCATTATTCCTATTAAAACCATGCTTGGAATAAAATATTCTAGAAACACGAGAAGATATGGGGGATTCAATATAGCATTACCTATTAGTCCGGCAACCACAGCTGGAATAGCTATAATTAATGCAGGAATTGAAGCGCGTTCCGGTCTTGGTAATTTATTTCGTTTTATTTTAAGAAGAACATTTCCGAATCCGAAAAGAATCATTACCGCTAAGAAAGAAATTGTATAAACACCCGCTAATGCACCTAAATCACCCCGGGTTATAAACAGGACAGACACACTTAAAAGGAAAAACCCGATAATGATTCTATGTGTGGTTCCTCTCTTTCCGGTTTTCAGAAGAAATTGCGGCAGGCATCTATCTAGGGTCATCCGGGTAACTAAGCCGGTTACACCTACAAATGAAGTTAAAACCGCACCACTTAAAACAAGTGTAGCGTCAACAGAAATCACCCACGCTAACCAATTCCCGCCGGCTTTTCCACCCAAAAGAGCTAACAAGGCTTCCTGGTTATTAGCTACTTCCGGAATTGGAATTATTGCCAACGCCAGAAATGCAATTGCCGGGTTGAACACACTGACAGCGAGCCACATATTTCTTAGAGTTTTCGGGAAAACACCTTTATCCTGTTCTTCGACAAAATTTGCCGAGCTTTCAAATCCTGATATCCCAAGCATAGCTGCCGAAAATCCGAAAAACAGCGCCATTAATAGACTCCCCTGTCTTAAGGGAAAGTTTTGATTTAATGTAAATACGCTGAATCCAAAATTAACAAGGTACCAAGTGCTGAGCACTACAAGTATAACAAGGGTGCTTATATGAAATATAAAAATACCAACTGCAACTTTTGAAGATTCTCCTATACCTATTATAGTGAGAAACATAAATACGGCTAATAAAATTACGGTTGTGAATATTATCGGGATTCCATTTAACAGATGATGGGCATAATGAATAGCCTCGGACGCGAAAAAACCGCAGTTGCCATGTAAGATAAAAGAGTTAAAGACGCGGCTAAAGAAGCGATTGACTTGCTGGTAGTATTCAGTAATGCATTATAAGCTCCACCGTTAAGCGGAAGTGCACCGACAACTTCACCATAAATTTTTCTATAAAGGAATAGAACAAAAGCAACAATTAATAATGCGACCCATGCGTACTGACCTGCGTAAATGATTGAAAGCGCAGATACATATAAACATGAAGAAGTTATATCATTACCACAAATTGCAGTTGCCGGCAGTTCCGCTAATTTAGTTTTAATGATTATTTTATTCAAAGCTCACCTTTATGCGAAGGAATTTTCAATTAATACTAAAAAAGTACAATGAAAAATGATTTTAAAAATATATTAAATAAAATTGGTTTCATATATGCTGTTCGAAAAAACTATGCAAGAAAAGGTGAGAATTTTAGCTTTATACTAAAATATTTTCACGCTCATAAAAGAATAAAGGTTTTCAAACTTACAGGTTATGAATCTGCTAGATTAAATCACTAAAATCATAATTTTGTTTGTTTGAATACGGTGATAGTGCTAGGTTATTAGGATAAAATTTGAAATAGTTTGCGTTTAAGTCATTATCCTGTCTTCATACTTTTTAATTTCTTTTCCGGTAGTTGGATTAATTGATTTTGCCATTATTAATTCCTTTGTTATTTAATTGTCTTATTAATGAATATAATATTTTAAACCTGAAAAACTGAATTTTTGTTTTTATTTTAAAAATATTTTATTGTGAAATTGAATCAAATATGATTTGTAATACTTTTTATATGGAAGATAATTCTAATATTATTTATTAGGATTATTTTTTGCTTAGTTAAGTTATTTTGTTACATTATTCAATAAACTAATCTTAAAGGCACAATGAAAATTAAAGAAAATTTATTTGAAAGACGTAAAAATATTGTTCCTAATTGTATTGGTATTTTTAATAATGCTGTTACGGTATCAGCAGAAGGCTCAATGATCAAAGATGCAGAAGGAAAGGAACTGATTGATTTTGCCGGAGGAATAGGAGTTCTAAATACAGGACAGTGTCCTGCACAAGTGGTTGAAGCAATAATTAAGCAATCAAAACAGTTGATTCACTCTTGTTTTCATGTTGCCACATGACCAGAAAAATTTATGAGCCAATCTATAAATTCATCTGAGGAAGAAACAATAACCGTAAGAATCTGGAAAGTTCCGAAGAACGGACTTTCTGTATAACAAAAAGAAGTAATTATTAATTGGAAAGATTTCAGTTATGAAAAATATTATTGAAAAGATAGAAGAAATTTTTAATTATAAAATTTTTACACTAAATGGCACAGATATAACTATTATATCAATAATTTTATTTTTATTGATAGTGGTTGTCTTTCTTTTTTTATCAAGGATTTTAAGGAACAAAATTTTACCTAAAATCCTTACTAAATTTAAAATTCAGGAAGACATTCAATTTATGCTTTCTAAATTAGTTCAATATCTTATTGTCTTCGTCGGAATTATAATTGCTTTTCAATTTATTGGTATTGATTTAACGGGCCTAACCGTAGTACTTGGATTCCTTTCTGTGGGAATCGGGTTCGGTCTTCAAAATATAACGTCAAATTTTATAGCCGGTATTATCTTATTATTTGAGCGACCCATAAGTATAGGCGACAGAGTTACTGTTGGAAACACTGAAGGGGATGTTCGAAATATTAATATTAGATCTACAACAATTCGTTCACTAAATAATATTTCATATATAGTACCTAACTCGGAGTTTATTTCTTCCACTGTTATAAATTGGTCACATGGTGATAAAAGAATTCGTATTGATCTTGATGTAGGCGTATCTTACAATTCAGAACTGGATTTAGTGCTTAAAGCGCTGCGCGAGGCAGCTAATGAAAATAGTAATGTCTTGCCGACCCCTGAACCAGAAGTACTTTTTAAAGAGTTCGGTGAATCTTCCTGGAATATGCAGTTGAGAGTTTGGATTGAAAACCCTCAAAGGTTTTACTATGTGAAATCAGAATTAAATTGTGCTATTGTTCAAAAATTTAGAGATTATAAAATTGAAATTCCTTTCCCGCAGAGGGATTTGCATCTCCGTTCTGGAGTTACATTTCCAATACAACAAATGTGATTCTTTTTTAATTTTAATAAGAGAAATACATTGCTATGGATACTTAAAAGGAGGGAAATGTATTTGATATATTCAGTTTTACTAATTCGAGAGGGCTGGGAAAAAATCATTCCCAAAAATAAGGATTCGAAAAAATCTCATCAAATAATATTAAGAATCGCAACCTCGTTGGATAATCCTAATGGCATCTTAAATGAAGAAGTAATTTAAATAATCATCTTCTAATCAGTTTTCTTTTTTAATTGATTCACTCTATTTATCCCGTTCAGTGCAGCAACGCGGTATGCCTCCGCCATGGTTGGATAATTAAATGTTGTGTTGATAAAAAACATTAGTGTATTTGCCTCACCTTTTTGCGACATGATTGCCTGGCCGATATGAATAATTTCTGCTGCTCCATGCCCGAAACAATGCACACCGAGTATTTTCAGCGATTCCCTGTGAAAAAGAATCTTTAACATTCCTGTGGTTCTGCCGGTTATTTGGGCACGCGCCAGATGCTTGAAAAAAGAATGTCCCACTTCATATGGAATTTTCTCTTTAGTTAATTGTTCTTCAGTATAACCCACAGAACTTATTTCCGGAATAGTATAAATCCCGGTTGGCATAAATTCAACCAGCTGGTGGTCGCACTTGCCGAATACAATATTTGTAGCGGCAAATCTTCCCTGATCATAAGAAGCGCTTGCGAGGTTTGGAAATCCGATTATATCACCTACAGCATAAATATTAGGGACAGGAGTCTGGTCGTTTTCATTAACAATAATTGAACCTTTTGTATCTATTTTAATTCCAAGATTTTCCAATCCCATATTATCCGAATTACCGGTTCTTCCCTGTGCCCATAAAAGGTAATCGGTGCGGATTTCTTTATTTGATTTTAAATAAACGGTAACGCCTTTATCATCCGGTACTACTTTTTCATATTCTTCATTATGCCTTAGCACAACACCGTTTTCTCTTAGAAAGAAACCTAATGCATCTATAATTTCATCATCCAGAAAAGCAAGAAGCTTATCCCTTGTGTTTATTAAGTTAACTTTTATCCTTAAGCCCCTGAATATTGATGTATATTCGCATCCAATAACACCAGCACCATAAATTGTTATTGAGCGCGGATTATCTTTTAAATTCAAGACTGTATCACTGTCCAAAATTCTTGGATGGTTAAAATCGACATCGGGAGGATGATACGGGCGTGAACCTGTGGCAATTACAAAATAATCTGCAGTATAAGTTTTTTCAATACCGTTCGACATTTTAACTGCAATTGTATGTGCATCTAAAAAAGCTGCCCTTCCGTCAATTATATCAACCAGGTTTCTCTCGTAAAAACTTTTTCTGAGATTAAATTGTTCTTGAATTACTATTTCAGCTTTTTTTAACAATATTTGAAAATTCGCCTCGGCCAGGCTGTTCGTCTCATATAAAATTTGGCTTGCATGCCGTAATGCTTTACTTGGAATTGTATTAGTGTGAGTACAGCTTCCGCCTATCATTGAAAAGTAATCGCACATCGCAACATGCAATCCTTCTTTTGTGCATTTCATTGCGGCGCCTTCTCCGCCAGGCCCACTGCCTATCACAATAACATTATATTGGTTTTTCAAAATTGTATCCTTTGGTTTTTAATGATGCAAAATTAAGAAAATTTTAAGTAAAAATTTTACAGATGCAGCTTTTAATATTTTTGCATATTAATTGCTACTCATAGTTTTTTATTTTCCCTTTGTGCAGATTTGTATGAAGGAGACTGTAAAATATCCATACTATTTTATCAAACCCGGCAGGTTTTCCCCGAATGAAAATTTATCTGAAGATTTATTTAAAAGAATAGTTAAATAATAATTCTTTAAGTTAATTTATACGCTGAATCAAGAAAAATTCTTTATTACAAGACAACACCAATTAATTATATGCTAAATTCCCGATTGCATTAAGTAAAGCAAATTGTTTTGTAAAATAGTTATACTGCGCTTGAATACTATTATTAATTGCCTGGAGATAATTATTATAAGTTTGCTGTAAATCTATATAAGTTGCCGCACCAACATTATAGCTTTCTTTTTTAATGTCCCAGCTTTCTTTAGCCGAAATTAAAGCTTTTTTTGATACATCTTGCTGCAGCCTGGAAGTTTGCAAATCAAGAAGTGCATTTTTTACGTCTGATTTGACCTGACGTTCAATTTGTTTTAAATCTTCATTACTGTTTTGCAGTGATACGTCTGCTGCCTCAATAGAATATTCGGTATTCCAATTGGAGAAGATAGGAATGTTTAATGACAAACCGAGAGTATATGTTTTTCTGTTAAACATTGAACTTAAATCTGTAGCTCCCGATGAAATGCGGTATGTACCGCTTAAAGTTGGGTAGAAACCGGAACGGGCAATTGTTAACTGGTTCTCGCTCCCTTCAACTGTATATTTTTGGCTTAAATAATCTTCGCGATGAGATAAAGCAAATTGCATCAATTCATCATAATTTTCACTAGTTAAACTCGTGTTATATTCACTTTTTGACGGCAGGCTGAAAGAATAATCTTTATTTATATCAAGTGAAAGATAATCAAGGAGAGAAATTTTTGCTTTTTCAAAATTATTCTTAGCCTGCAAATATGCCAGTTCCGAGTTTGCGGTTTGGGCTTCCTGTGAGTAAACATCCGCAAGAGTTACCATCTTTAATTGCTGCTTCTCTTTGATCTCTTTTAATAGCTCCTGATTATATTTTAAGTCTTCATCTTGATATTTTAATAAAGAGTCATAACTTATTATAGCAAAATAATAATTTGCTGTCTGCAGGATTATATCCTGTTTCTGTTTTTCAACAATCAGTTTAGCGGATTCAAAATTATTTTTTGCTTGATTTATATTTGCAATGTTTGATAAACCATCAAACAGCGTAACGTTACCTCCGGCAGATAAAGAATAACTTCTTGCATCGGTTTCAGAAGGAGGGAGGATAGTTTCCCTGCCGAAATAATCTATCTGTGTTTCACCACCTTTATCGATGATTCGCTGCCAATTCCACGAACCATTTAAACTTAAATTGGGAAGCAAATTACCGTAAGCGCTTTTGATAGCGCTTGAATTTGTCTCTAAATTATTTTGAGATTTTATCAAACTGGTATTTTGATGAAGAGCGATTGTAATTGCATCAGTTAAAGAAAGCTCTTTTTGTGCATAATTATTTGAATAAAAAATTACTATAAAGAACAAGAATGAATAGAAATAAGGTTTTATCATTTTTTTCTCTTTTAAAATATTAATTAAACATATAACCTAAAATTAATTAATGTTTAATACACAAATGAAGTATCATCGTATAAATGATTAAAATATTTTTGTATTTCAAAATAAGTATTAAAACCGGAGTTATAATTTTCAAGCAAGTTTTCCAATTCAATAAAGAACCATTGTTTCGATAAATTATTTTTTAATGCTGTGTTAGATAACCATGTAATTTGATCGAGATTTAAAACTTTATCGACTAAAGCTACTCTTATCCCATCTTTAATAAATATTTCTGCTAAATCATAATTTGAAAATATAGGTGGATCTTCAATGATATATTTATTTTTTAAAAAATTATTAATTGCTTTATCAACGAAATTATGATTAAACCCTAATATATTTCCTATCTTTTTTATTAGCTCTCTTTCATTTTGTGTTATATCTTTGTCTTTTCCAACAAGCACTAAAAGTCCTTTGAAATAATTGCTTTTGTCCGTTGCGTTGTTAATCATAGCATACTCCGTTTTTAGGTGAATTTTTCTGTTAACTATAAATATTCAGATAAAAAGTAGAGTAATCTAATTCATATAACTCCCCGTAAACAATAAATAATTCCAGGTAGATTATTCATATCTAAGAGCGTCAATGGGGTTTAAATTTGCAGCTTTACGTGCAGGATAAAAGCCAAAGAAAATTCCAATTATTGCCGCAAAGCTTACAGCGATTAAGACTATTTCCGGCCTAATATATGCAAATTGACCGGTGTAATTATTTAAGATGTAAACTATTCCGAAAGACAATAATATACCTATTAATCCACCTGCAATACTCAGCGCAATGGATTCAGTTAAAAACTGAATAAGGACATCTGATGTTCTAGCTCCAACGGATAACCTGATTCCGATTTCTCTAGTCCTCTCGGTAACTGAAACAAGCATTATGTTCATTATACCAATACCTCCTACAATTAGAGAAACACCGGCAACTGAAGCTAAAAGAATAGTTAACACTTTTGAAGTTGCCGTTGCTGCTTCGGTAATATCAGCCTGATTTCTTACTGTAAAATCATCATCTTCTCCGGGACGCAGGTGATGTGCTTCTCTCATTATCTTTGTTAGTTCATCTTGAGCTTGATTAATCTGCTGTAATGAAACAGCACTTGCCTGTATATAATTAATATATCTGCCGCCTGCTAAACGATCTAGGACAGTTGTTGAAGGAGCCAAAATCACATCATCATTATCAGTTCCCATGGCGCTCTGTCCCTTTGAAGATAACACACCAATAACTCTAAAAGGTACATTTCTAATTCTAATTAATTGTCCAATAGGATCTTCATTTGGAAATAATTGTTTAACAACTGTTTGCCCCAGAACAGCAACTTTTGCTCTTGAGGTGACATCTTTATCCGTAAAAAAATCACCGGAAGATAGAGGCCAATCTCTTATTTCTAAATAATTAGTTGCAACGCCAAGCACTTGTGTACTCCAATTACCGGTTCCACCGATAATTTGTCCCCCGGATCTTACAACAGGTGAAACTGCTTTTATTAAAGTAGCCTCCTCGGCAATTTTATTAACATCATCCATTGTAAATCTATTAAAACTGCCCGCACCCATTCTAATGCCCCCTGAAGAAGATGAACCGGGAAAAACAATCAACATATTTGAACCGAGGGCAGATATTTGCTGCTCAACCTGCATTTGTGCACCATCTCCGACTGCAACCATGACAACCACTGCAGCAACACCAATGATTATTCCCAGAGCAGTTAACAAACTTCTCATTCTTGATTTTAGAATACTCTTAACTGCAACCTTTAAAATATTTTTAACCTGCATTATATCCTCAGATTTTTTAAATAACTTCTTCTTTTAATTTTTCCAATTCTTCTGCTGCAATTAATCTATCTTTAATTTCAAAATCTCTAATTATATATCCGTCTTTTAGTTCAACTATTCTTTTAGCAAAATGAGCAAAATCCCTTTCATGGGTAACAAGAACAATTGTAATTCCTTCTTCATTTAATTTTTGGAAAAGACTAAAAACTTCAACAGACATTTTGCTATCCAAATTTCCGGTTGGTTCATCGGCTAATATCAAGGAAGGTTCGTTAACAAGAGCCCGTGCAATTGCAACTCTTTGCTGCTGCCCGCCGGAAAGCTGGTTCGGCTCATGTAAGATTCTATCTCCCAAACCTACACGATCAAGAACTTCTATAGCTTTTTTATTTGGATTTTTTATCCTATGCATTCTATCATACATTAATGGAAGTTCGACATTTTCTAGAGCAGTTGTTCTTGCAAGAAGGTTAAATCCCTGGAATACAAATCCGATTTTTTGATTCCTGATTTCCGCATATTCATTTTTTGATAATTTACTTGTGTTAACTCCATCAAGAAAATAGTCTCCCGATGTTGGTTTATCCAAACAACCAATCAAATTCATTAATGTTGACTTTCCAGAACCGGAAGCTCCCATTATTGCTACGAATTCTCCTTCGTCAATATTTAAATCAACAGCTTTTAAAGCCGGAACTTTAATATCACCCACAAAATATGTTTTCGTTAATTCAACTGTTTTAATTATATTTTTACCCAAATTTTACTCCAAATATACTTTTGTAAACTGGTTAAAATGCTCTTCTCAAACCACGGGTGAGATTTTGATTAGGTGCGTTGCCTGAATTATTACTAGTTTCAGTGCTCTGAATACCGGTAATCACTTTCATACCATCTTTTAAACTTCGGCTATGAACTATCTCCGTATTCTTACCGTCTGTTAGACCCAAAACTGCCATTGCCATTTTTAATTTACCATTTTCATCCAGGTACCAAATTCTTCCGAAACTTCGATTCCTTGCACTATTTGAACCCTGACCTTTTCCAAAATTTTGTCCGAAATTTTCATTTCCCATTCTTCTAAATCTACTTCTTAAGCTGTCAGGTATATTATCCTTTGAACTGCTGTCTTTGTTTGCAGTTTCTTTTTGATATTCTGCAAGCAGATCAGCAGTAGGCTGAAATCTTAAAGCAGCATTTGGAATTAATAAAACATTATTTTTTTGCTCAACATAAAAATCTATTGTTGCCGTCATTCCCGGCAGTAAAAGATTACTTTTATTATCAGCATTTATTACTACTGTATAATTAACAACATTAGAAACCACCTGGGAGTTTAGCCTGATTTGCACAACTTCCCCGGTAAATTCTTTATCCGGGTATGCTTCAACAGAGAATTTAGCTTCCTGCCCAACCTTTATTTGTCCTATATCGCTTTCATCTACTGAAGCCAGAATTTGCATATTGGCAAGATTTTCAGCAATCTCGAATAAAGTAGGTGAAGAAAAACTGGATGCAACAGTCTGTCCCTCTTCAACATTTTTATTAATAACTTTACCATTTATTGGCGAATAGATATATGCATACTTTAAATTAATTATTGCTCTCTGCAATGAAGTTTGAGCAGAATGGTAATCTGCTAGTGAAGATTCAAGACTTGTCTTGGAGCTAATATAATCCAATTCCGATAGAAATCCTTTATCATATAATCCTTTATTTCTATTATATTGAGTTGAAGCTTGATCATATAGAGCTTTTGTCTTTTCAAGGTTTGAATTTGCATCCCTAACAGTCAAAGCAAGATTAGTAGTATCAAGAATTGCAAGCAATTGTCCTTTTTTTACATTTGAATTATAGTCTACTAATAGCTTGTCAATTACACCGGAAACTTGAGTTCCCACATCGATCGTTTTTACGGCATCCAATGTCCCGGTGCTCGTGATAGTATTACTGATATCTCCGTTTTTCAATTCAGCAAATGTAAATTTCGGTTTTGCAGCATCATCTTTAATAAACAGAAAATAGACAGCTACAAGTAAACCTACTAAAATTAAACTGTAAATAATTACTTTCTTCTTCATTTCTTTTCCGATTAAAATAACTTGTTGTTTTTAATTTGAATTATTATTTGGATTATCCCGGCGCATCCGGTTTCTTCTTTCCTCAATCAGTTTGGTGAATGCATCCTTTTGACTATCGGTTAATAGTTTCCCAATCTCAATATTAGTGCTGTCCATTATAGCCCTGAATTTTGTTCTATCAAAGTTACCTTGGAAAGCTTCTTGAAATTTCTTATCTGCTGCAGTGTAAATGCTGTCAACTTTGGATGTTTGTTCATCAGTAAGGTTTAACTGTTCTTTTAAAGCTGCAGCTTTTTCAGTGGGTGTTCTGCGGGGTTGTGCATTTGTTACAACCGAAACTATCATAATGATCATTATTGAATAACCAAATATTCGTATCATTTTTTACTCTCAATTTAATTTTTTAAATGTGAAAATTCATTTTTATTATTTTCAAAGGATTAGACATACAAATTTCGGGTTTGGTTTGATTACCTGTATCACAGCAATCTTGTATCGGTTTTTGGAATTCTCTATGTTAAAAAGTGATTTTTATAAAATTTTTAAATATAATCTCTTGATAAAAAAGGTTAAGCAAATATTGATACAAAGATTAAAACCGGAGGCTGTAAGGGATATTTTAAATAGTAAACAGAGAATGAAACTGATTGATGTACGGGAAGAATGGGAAAATAGAATTGCAAAAATCAATAGTTCAGAATTAATGCCACTTTCAAATTTTATTGAAGCTTCAAAAAGATTGAACAAGGATGATAACTTGATTATTTACTGTCATTATGGGATTAGAAGTGCTCAAGTTTGTTTTTACCTGGAAAAATTAGGATTTAATAATTTAATGAACCTAGAAGGCGGAATTAATGCATGGTCAAAACAGATCGATAATTCAATTCCAACATATTAGGTTAAATTTTTGAAAATTTAATGAATAATAACTAATTTATGAGGAAATTATGCTTGAAGAAGGAAAAAAGGCGCCGGACATTAAATTAAAAGATCAGGATGGGAACATTGTTTCTTTAAATGATTTTAAGGGTCAAAAGGTTGTTTTGTATTTTTATCCGAAAGATGATACGACAGGCTGTACAAAAGAAGCATGCAGCTTTAGAGATGAATTTCCTAAATTTGAAAAATTAGATACTTTGGTAATTGGAGTAAGCCCGGATTCAGTTGAATCACACAAAAAATTTGCTCAAAAATATAATCTTCCTTTTACTTTATTAAGCGATGCTGGGAAGGATGCTGTAGAAGCTTACGATGTTTGGAAACAGAAAAGTATGTATGGAAGAAATTATATGGGAGTTGAAAGAACTACTTATATTATTGATGAAAAAGGAAATATCGAAAAAGTTTTTCCGAAAGTAAAAGTTGAAAACCATATAGAAGAAGTTTTAAAAGCATTAAAAAATTGAGAGGATTGAATATTACAAGATTACAAGATTAGATTGCAAGATTGCAAGATTCATTTATCTTGCTCTTGCTCTTGAACTTAATCTTGTTCACTCTTGCACATAATTGTTAATTTTTAATTGATTATTATAAATTTTTATTCAAATGGTTTATGTTACAAGAAGGGAGACTTTCAACGCTGCACATAGGTTATATATTCCTAACCTAAGCAACGAAGAGAATTTTAAAATTTTTGGGAAATGCAGTAATCCTAACTGGCACGGGCACAATTATGTATTAGAAGTTGTTGTGGCAGGAGAGGTGAATCCTGAAACCGGGTTTGTAATCAATTTGAGGGATTTAAAAGAAATTATTAGAAAATATGTAATTGAAGAAGTGGACCATAAAAATTTAAATCTCGAAACAAAATTTATGAAAGGAATAATTCCAACTACTGAAAATGTCGCTGTCGCTATATGGAATCAATTAGCGGATAAAATTCCCACCGGGAAATTATATTCCGTAAAACTTTCTGAAACCGAAAATAATTTTTTTGAATATAAAGGAGAATAAAATTTGGATCTGGCAAAAGTTCAAAACATAGTATCGGATCTTTTAAGTGAAATAGGGGAAGATCCGAAAAGAGAAGGTTTATTAAATACACCTAAACGTGTTGCTAAAGCCTATGAATTTTTTACTTCCGGTTACAAAAAGAAAATTGAGGAAGTATTAAATAATGCCGTTTTTGAAGTTAAATATGACGAGATGGTTTTAGTTAAAAATATAGATTTTTATAGCTTATGCGAACATCATATGCTCCCTTTTTACGGTAAAGTTCATGTAGCATATATACCAGACGGAAAGGTTCTGGGATTAAGTAAAATTCCAAGAATTGTGGAAGTATTTTCAAGAAGACTCCAGGTACAGGAACGGATGACACAGCAAATTGCAGATACAATTGAAGAGCATCTTCGACCGCAAGGTGTAGCTGTAGTTTCGGAGGCCAGGCATATGTGCATGATGATGCGCGGGGTTGAAAAGCAAAACTCATCTGCAACAGCAAGTGCTGTTCATGGAATTTTTAAAGAGGATCCGAGAACCCGAAGCGAATTTTTAAATTTAATTTCTAACTGTAATTTATAATGGGAAAGAAAAAAAACGGAATTTGGGTTACAGGTGCAAGTTCAGGTATTGGAAAAGATACTGCAAAAGAATTTGCAAGAGTTGGTTATAAAGTTTTTACTTCTGCACGCCGGGTTACTGAGCTGGAAAGACTAAATAAAGAAATTCAGAATGAAGCTGGTAGTGATCATATAAATATTGAAATTTATCCATGCAATGTCGCTTCATCTGCTAATGTCGAACAAACCGTAAAAAAAATTACTGCAGAAAATCAAATCGATTGTTTGGTTAATAGTGCGGGAATTACATCATTTAAACTAGCCGAAGAAAACTCAATTAATGAAATTGATGATATAATTAATACAAATTTGTTAGGTTCTATTTATGCAATAAAAAATGTTCTTCCGCATATGATTGAACAGGGCGGAGGTACAATTATAAACATAAATTCGATTATAACTCAAAAATTTTTTACAAACAGTAGTGCTTATGCTGCCTCCAAAATGGGGCTCTTAGGTTATTCAAGAGTCTTAAGAGAGGAAGTCAGAAAATATAATATCAGGGTAATAGATATAATTCCCGGTACAACTGAAACACCAATGTGGTCCCCTGATATAAGAAAAGAACATTCCGAAAGAATGATGAGCAGTGAAGATATTGCCAGAATAATTGTCTGGGCATATTTGCAAAAGAATAATATAGTAAGTGAAGAAATAGTATTACGTCCAATCCAAGGAGATTTATAACAATGGCAGGAAAAGAATTATCAATCGTTACAGGTGCTAGCAGGGGAATTGGTAAAGGAATCGCTCTTAGGTTAGCAGAAGAGAAACATGATATTATGATTTTTGGCAGAGATATACCTGCTTTGAAAAATGTTCAGAAAGAAATTATAGAGAAAGGCGTTGAATGTGACTATTTCTCTGGAGATGTGGCTGACGCTAAGTTTGTTAATAATTCTGTAGATAAAATATTAGTCAAGTACGGTAAAGTTGATCATCTGATAAACAATGCCGGAATCGGAATTATGAAAAAAGTTATTGATGCTGAACTTGAAGACTTTAAGAAACAAGTGGACACAAATCTCTTCGGTGTATTTAATTTTTCTAAAGCAGTTTTAAACAATATGATTGAAAAAGGAAAAGGTTCAATTATTAATATTGCTTCACTTGCAGGAAAGAATTCATTTATCGGCGGTTCCATGTATTCCGCAACAAAACATGCGGTACTGGGTTTTGCCAGATCCTTAATGCTGGAAGTAAGACAATATAATATTAAAGTTGCAACTATTTGCCCGGGCTCTGTTGATACTCATTTTGGCTCCGGCGGCCATGATCCAAGAAGCAAAGGTGAAATTTTAAAACCTGAAGATATAGCTGAAGCTGTGATTTCAATAATTAAATTACCGGTAAGAGCTTTAATCAGTGAAATTGATTTACGGCCGACAAATCCGCAAAAGTAATTTTTCTAAAAACATAATGAAAAAATCATTTTACCAATCCGGATTTTTTCAAATTGAAATTCGTATTTAATTGGTATAGTAAAGTTGTATAAGTTTTTTCCCTACCAGTGTTAGTAAAGAAGTTGATGATCAATCCGCTAAATATTGACATGTTATAGATAAATAAAATACATTCTCCCAGATTTAAACCTTCCTTAACAAGTTCAAAGAATATTAATAAAAATAATAGAATTGAATTTAATCCTGCGGAAATCAGGTAAATATTACGTTTAAATCCATGATTTAATTCCGATGCAAAATAAATTAGAAATATTGAAATTGATAACAAGAAGAGCCCCTCAAATAATATAGAACCTCCCATGATTTTCCCTTAAAATTATAAATTACTTTTCTGAGGTAATTTTTATAAAATATAAAAAATGTTACGTATAATTATACAAAAAAAAGTATTGTTTTGAAATTTATTTCGAAAATTTAATTTTTTTTTATATTTCACAAATACTCTTATGTTTTTAGTCACACATTCTCTCATTCTAATAATTAAATTTATCATAGTTACACATTTATTTTTATTTATTTCTGATTTTTTGGATAAATAAATGATTAGAGTGAAATATGAAGAGGATTTTTACTTATTTATTTCTTTTGATAAGCATATGTTTTTTACAATCTTGTGTAGATAAAATAGTAGTTGCCGATGTTGGTAAACCACAGGGCAAAATAATTTTAGAATCTGAACCACCCGGTGCTCAAATTTTCTTATTAGGTACCAACACCAATAAGGTAACACCGGACAGCTTGTTAGCATTAAAAAGCGGTGATTATGAGATAACATTAAAAAAGCAAAATTATAGAGATACTACGATAAGCCTTACTGTTTACGATAGCCTAACAACTTTCCAAAGCATAACTCTAAAAAGCATATTTAGTACAGGAAATATCTTCATTGAATCCAACCCGACGGGTGCCGAAATATCTATAGATAGTATTGCAATAAATAAATTTACTCCCGATACCATTAAAAATTTAATAGTCGGTGATCATCAATTAACTCTTAAAAAATCAAATTACATTGATACTTCTTTTGTTTTTACTATTCAGAATAATATAACAATTTCAAAATCGATTGAACTGCAAAAGGTTGTAACCAGGGGGAATATTTATATAGAATCCAATCCTAATGGTGCACAAATATTTTTGGACAGTATAAAAACTAATAATGTAACACCCGATACCTTAAGGAATATCCCAACCGGTGAACATAAAATTACATTAAAGAAAAACAATTATGTTGATACTACATTTACCGTAACAGTTCAGGAAAATGAAACTACTTCAAAAACAGTTACATTAAACCAGGTTATAATCAGAGGGAATGTTTTTCTTGAAACTGAACCTAACGGAGCACAGATATTTTTGGATAACTTAAATACCGGCAAAATTACTCCGGATACTCTTTTAAATTTACCTATAGGAACACATTCTATTACAATAAGAAAGAATAATTATAGAGATACCACTTTTCAAATAAATGTAATTGCATACTTAACAATTTCTAAGAAAGTTGTTTTAACTAATATCCTCGGGAGTATATTTGTCCAATCAGTACCTGCAAGCGCAGAGATTTATGTAAGTGATAAGTTTACTAATAAAACTACGCCGGACACAATTAAAAATCTAATTAGCGGGACATATAAGGTAACTTTAAAATTTACCGGTTACAGCGATACTACATTTTATGTCGATGTCAGTCAAAATACTGTATCGAGTAAAAATATCACAATGACTAAATTGATTGATCACGGAGATTTATATATACAATCCAATCCTTCAGGTGCAAGTATTTATTTAAATAATAACAACACTACAAAAGTAACACCCGATACAATAAAAAATTTAGAAGTAGGAAATTATAATATTTCTTTAAAATTATCGGATTATGCAGATACTAGTTTTGCAGTTAGTATTGAAAAAGATTTGGTTACTACTAAAAATATTACTCTTAGAGAAAAATTACCCGTTCAAACAGACACACTTTATTATAGTTTGATTTTACTTGGACAAACGAGGTTTACATTTTCATTCAACCAGGATATAACTCTTGACAAAGTAGATATTATTGAACCCTCTTCGACAGATAAGAATTCATTTCCGTTTAATGGTGAAACTATAAGTAAAGGTTCAACAAGAAATATATATTACCCAAATTATAAAACCGGGGTATGGCAGCTAATATTCTATGGAAATAAAGCGAGTGATTCGAAAACTTCATTTACATTGCAAAAAACT
>CAYUVK010000038.1:0-15353 GCA_964448105.1 uncultured Ignavibacteriaceae bacterium | reverse complement strand
TTCATTTTTTTATGCATCGGGCCAAAATTGCCTTCACCATGTCCTTTGCCTCCCCACATATTCCATCTGTTATTTTGTCCAAACTCATGGAAAAATCCGATATTGTCTTTTATCATTTTTCTTTGTTCGGGGGTTAATATTTCATAAAAATCCATAATGTTATTAGCACGTGCAATTGCTATTTCGTTTTTTGCCTGGTTTATATCCTTAACTGCTGCAATAACTGAGTTCCTATCCAAATTGCCTTTTACTCGTAACTCCTTTAAAGCTAGTAATTTCTTTTGAAGATTAGCTTTTAAATCAATCATTTGTTTTTGATGAGCTAAACGGGCATCCTCAATTTTACTTTTTTGCTCGTCTGTTAAATTCAATTTTTCCAGCATTTTACCTTTCATGAATTCATTTTTAGGAAAAGATCTTTTTTGTGAAAAAGCTGTATTTGAATATAAACCTACTAAAGCAATTATAACGACCAGCGAAAAAATTTTAGTTTTCATTTTTGTTTTTCCTTTCTATTGGTTTTATTTGAACCTTAGACATACTAATTTATTTTTTGGTTTAAAAAATATTTTTACCTGATTAGTTGGTATTTATTTTTATTATTAATTAGTTGAAAATGCTGGAATAGTTTAAACCGTATCTATCTTTTATTTGTCTAATTATTCGAGTAGTATTATAGATGGATCAAAATATTGATTTTGAACTTATTAAAAGGTTTATAGACGGAGATGAAAGTTCTTTTAATAAAATTATTAATAAGTATAAAGATAAAATATACTGGCATGCCCGTAGAATGACCGGGAACCATCTGGATGCCGATGAAATAGTCCAGGAAGTATTATTTGTCGTTTATAAAAATCTAAAGAATTTTCAATTTAAATCTTCTTTGTATACATGGATATATAAAATAACATCTACAAGGAGTTTGAATTTTCTAAAAAGAAGAAAAATAAAAGAATTGTTATCTTTGGAAGAGCAACCGGAAAAATTACAGAAAAGTACAAATGATATTTTAGATAATATTGAAGCGAAAGAAAAATTGGAAATGGTTGATAGAGTTTTGCAGCAGTTGCCATCTAAACAAAGAGAAATTTTTATTCTAAGGAATTATGAGAATTTAACTTATAAGGAAATTTCGGAAATTACAGGAAAGAGCATCGGCGCTTTAAAATCAAATTATTTTCATTCGATGAAAAAGATTATAGAAAAGATAAAAGAAAATGAAAACCGCTAAAAAGATTTATTTATATTTGGAAGGAGAATTAACTCCTGAAGAAAGAATATCTTTTGAAAAGGAATTAGCGAATTCTCCTGAACTGCAAAAAGAATTAAAGTTATACCAAAATTTTATCTCTTATGTGGAAGAGACAAAAGATGTGAACTTGCAGGGTAATTATTTTGATAATATAGTTCCTGAATTCAGAAAAAAATTAGAAAGCAAAGAACAAACAAGATATTATCCGAAAATTGCTTATGCCTTTCCTGCTTTAATTATATTATTTCTTGTTTTCTTTTTCTTATTTAATGCCCAAAATGAGCAGAGTATTTCTACTAAAAACATATTAACCGCAAATAATGTCAATGCAAATGGACTTTATGAAATTATGGATTATTCAATTGATGAATTGATTCCTTCAGATTTAAGCATGAGTGATAAAGTAAAATATAATTCGGAACTTGATAATATGATTGAAAAAGAATTAAATATTTCAACCGACAGCACAAAATTTCTTGTTGCGGATAAAATGCTGGATTATAATAGTATAATAGATAATATCAGCCCTAAAGACGCCGATATTGTATATGATGATATTTTAAATAAAAAATTTTAGGTTTTATTATGAAGAAGTTTATTTTCTTAATTCTTTCGTTAATATTTATAACGGGAACAAATTATTCCCAGCGAAAAGGAGACCATCATAAAGAAGTAAGAGAAAAAATTGAACAGCTTGAAAAGATTAAGTTGATTGAAACCTTAAAAATGGATGAGCAAACCACCTTAAAGTTTTTTGCCAGACGTACGGAATTTATGGATAATTTAAAAGATTTAATAAATAAACAGAACGATTTGTTAGATAAACTCGATGAAAATATAAAATCATCCAAAGATAAAGATGATGCATATTATCAAAGTATGATTGACCAATATTTTGTTCTGGAACAAAAAATAAACGAATCAAAAAAATCATTTATAACTTCTTTATCGGATATTTTATCAAAAGAGCAAATTGCGAAATTGCTTGTTTTTCAGAAAAAATTCAGGGAAGAGGTACGGGATATTCTCTTTAAAAGGGGGGATTCTCCTGGTCCGCCTAAACATTGATACAGTTCAAATCTTAAATCTTTGTATTTCTTTTTGAAACTTATCGAATTATATTAAGTACAAAAAATTAAAAATTAGGTTGATTTTATTAATCAACAAGCATATTTTTCATCACTAAATGCGGAAGTGGTGAAACTGGTATACACGCTATCTTGAGGGGGTAGTGCCTTAATTGGCGTACGGGTTCAAGTCCCGTCTTCCGCACGAATTATTTGTTTAACTAAAAAAAAGGATAAAGTTATGAGTAAACTATCAAAAGTATTATTGATGATTTCATTTGTATTTTTAATAGTAAGTACTTCATTTGCACAAGATATGAAACCCGATGCAGCTAAGCTGTATAATGACGGGAATAGTTTACTTAAGCAGGGGAATTTTTCAGGTGCCATAAAGAATTATGATCAGGCTCTGGCTATTGAACAGGACTATCGCATCTATTACCAAAAGGGGATAGCACTAAAAAAATCCGGCAAATTAGATGAGGCTAAAGATGCTTTTGAACAGGCATTAAAGCAAAAAAGTGATTTCGAGGCAGGTTATAATGCTTTAGGCGGTGTTTATTTTTCGTTGGGCGACTACGATAATGCAGTTAAAAATTTTGAAAAAGTAGTTGAAACAACAAAAAATAATACAATAAAACAAATGGTCCAGAAGAATTTATCTTTTGCTTATGCTAAAATGGGTAATAATGAAGTTGCGGATGGGAATCCTAAAAAAGCTGTAGAATATTTGCAGAAAGCGGTTGATAATAGTAATTACGATGCTGCTTATCTTTCACTTGCAAAAGTTTATGCCGATTTGGGAGAATATGATAAAGTAATCGATGCTGCTCAGAATGCATTAAAATATAGAGCTAGTATTGGTAAAGGCGGCCCTTATTATTATCTTGGATTAGCATATAAAAATAAAGGCGAGCTAGATAAAGCAAAAGAGATGTTCAACCAGGCAAAGACGGATGCTACATACAAGAAACTATCTGAATACGAACTTTCTTCACTAAATAATTAATAATTATATTATTTCTTTAAAAAACTCTTAACATATTTAACAAAAGTGATTAAATATGTTAAGAGGTTTCTTTTAATAATCCTATATATTTCCCCTCAATATAACATTAACGTCAATTCTCAATTGATTTAATATTCTTCTTTAAGTAAATCCTCATATTTCATTAAATGGCTTGACATTATAAAAAATTAAAAGGTATATTTACGAAAACATTTTCGCAAGAATAAGCTATTTTTATTTTCAGGTTAAAAAGAATGTTTCAGGAGGGAAATGATATTTATACTAAGTTAGTATTTTTTTTTATTGTTACTCCTTTTGTAATAATTAAATTTTCAATTTCCAATTTTTTATTGACAACAATTCTCTCTTCCGTAATATCAATTTTATCCTATAATTTTAAGTTTTTGAATTTCAGGGGAACTGTTGCAATTTTTTTGCTGGCAATGGTTATTTTCGGGTTAGGCGGATGGAAATGGACTATCCCGATTCTTGTATTCTTTGTATTATCAAGTCTTATTTCAAAATTAAAAAGAAAAAACCTTGCAATTGCTGAAAAATATATTGAAAAATCTACTCCGAGAAATCATATACAGGTATTTGCAAATGGCGGTATAGGAGGAATCTTAGTTATTCTGAACTATTTTTTCCCGTCAGAACTTTTTTATATTGTTTTCGTCTCATCTATTGCAGCAGTTTGCGCAGATACCTGGTCAACTGAAATCGGTACTTTTAAACAAGCTGTAACTGTAAATATATTATCATTTAAAGAGGTTCAACAAGGAATATCAGGTGGGGTTTCATTCCCCGGAACAATCGGCGGTGTGCTAGGAGCGTCAATTATTGCTGCTTCTTCGTTGCTGTGGTTGGGCTTAAAACATATCAATTATGTAATCTTTATTATATTTGCAGGAATGATAGGAAACTTATTTGATAGTATTCTCGGTGCTTCTTTACAGGCAAAATACAAATGTAATGTTTGTTCTAAAATTACAGAAAGAAGCTTTCATTGCGGGCAAAATTCTTTATTGATAAAAGGATTTAAAATAATTAATAATGATGTGGTAAATTTTGCAACGGCAGCAATAGGCGGCTTGTTTGGCTTTTTATTTATCCAAATATTTTAAATGAAATGAAAAAAATAATATTAATAATTCCTATTATTTTATTAAGTCTTCAGGTCTCAAAAGCAGAATCTCTTTCAGAAAAATATAAGAAAGCAATGGATGCTTTCAATACCGGTGAATATGCCGAAGCTCATTATTTATTTGAAGAGTTCATTAAAGGTTACAAGCTTATTGATGAACAATATGCAGCGGCAAAATATTATTCTGCAGACGCTTTGCTTAATCTAGGTGAACCTGATGCTGCCGCAGCCGGTTTTGAATTTTTAGTTAACAATTATAAATGGACAAATTTCCGGCATGAAGCTTTGTACAAATTAGGAATGATGTATTTTGAACAGGGAAAATATGCGAAGAGCAGGGTTAGGTTTCAAATTCTTTTAGCAGAATACCCTGGAAGTGATCATGTAGGACCGGCTTTATACTGGATAGGTGAATCTTATACTAAAGAAGGAAAAGAAGATGATGCTATAAGATTTTTAGAAGAAGCTGTTTCCAATAAAAGAAACAATAGGTTTATTGATTATTCAATTTATACTTTAGCTTCTGCTTATGAAAAAGTCGGTGATTATAAAAATGCCGTAAAATATTATGATCAATTATTATCATATCATAATAATAGCCCTCTTGTAGCTTCTGCCCATATAAGAATCGCTATTTCATATTTTAAATTGAAAGAATATCAATCTGCAATTCTTGAACTTAAAAATCCTGAATTAGCTAATATCCCACCGGATTTATACAGCCAGAGTATTTACCTGCTTGCTAATACTTATTATAGGACCCAGGATTATAAAAATGCTGAGGCTTCCTTTAGAGAAATTATTGAGAAATTCCCTTCTTCAAGTTTTAACAGAGAAGCCAAATATGGATTGGCGTGGTCTTACT
Organism: uncultured Ignavibacteriaceae bacterium; assembly: GCA_964448105.1. Taxonomy (GTDB): domain Bacteria; phylum Bacteroidota; class Ignavibacteria; order Ignavibacteriales; family Ignavibacteriaceae; genus CAVQBP01. The sequence goes on along the minus strand of CAYUVK010000038.1, from coordinate 10,013 downwards.
TTCAGCAGAAAGAATATAATTATGCATACAATGTTTTTAATTCATTGTCGGAGGGCGATGATAGTATTGCTGTAAAATCGTTCTATTGGAAAGCCGAAGCCAAAAGATATTCAGGGCAGAATAGTGAAGCTTTTAAAATGTATAGGAGTTTTTTAGAAAAATATCCGGATAATGAATTAGCCAGTAATGCAAAATATCAAATGGGCGTTATTTATTTTGATGATAATAAAATTGAAAATGCCCGGAAATATCTTAATTCATCAACATTATCCCCTGATAATTCAATAAAAGTTAAAGCCCTTACTTTAAGGGGAGAGATTGATTTAAATAAAAAAGAATATACCGCAGCTAAAAATGATTTTCAAACTGCACTTGATGTGCCGGGTATTAGTTCTGAGCTGCAATCCAGGGTGGAACTTGGTTTAGGAGTAGCATACTATTATTTAAATCAATACAAAGATGCTATTGCATATTTATCGGATATAAATTCCAGGGACCCGAATTTTGAAAGAGATAAGGTTAACTTTTATTTGGCTGAAAGTAATTATAGTCTTGGTAATTATTCCGATGCTTTGAAAGGATATAATTCTGTTGATCCTTCGAATACGGAAGTTGGGATGATGGCTTTATATGGTAAGGCATATGCTTATTTAAATTTAAAGGACTATTCCAGCTCCGCATCTTTATTTTCTGAATTTATTAAAAAGTATCCGGACAGCCCGCAAAAATTAGATGCACAATTAAGATTAGCTGATAGTTATTATGGTAATAAAAATTTTGCTGCTGCCAGCAAAGTTTACAAGGATATTTTTAACTTTGATAAATCCACTATGGATGATCCGTATACATATTATCAATATGCACAAGCATTATTTAAAGCAGGCAACAGCAGTGAAGCGATAACGCAGTTTAGAAACCTTCAAAGTAAATTTCCCAACACTGAATATGCAGATCGTTCTTTATATGTAGTTGGATGGATAAATTTTAAAGAAAGTAATTTCGAAGCAGCTGTTTCAAATTATAGAAATGTATTAAAGACTTATCCGAATTCTTCGCTTGGACCAACAGTTTATTATTCCATAGGTGATGCATACTTTAATATGGCTAAGTATGATTCTGCGATTACAAGTTACCAGAATGTACTGACAAAATATCCGAATTCAAGCTATGTATTTGATGCAATTAACGGGATTCAATATTCATATGTTGCTAAAAATCAACCGGAAAAAGCTATTGAATTAATAGATAATTTTGTAAATAAAAACCCGGGTATAAGCTTTGCAGATCAAATTTACTATAAAAAAGGGGATATCTATTATAGTGAAAAGAAATATGATAAGGCAGAAACTAGTTATAAAGAATTTATTGCTGAATTTCCAAAAAGTAAGCTCATCCCGGAAGCCTATTACTGGGTTGGAAAAAGTGCTGGGAATTTAGGACAGAATGAAGAAGCAATTTATAATTTTAAAAAAGTTTTTGACAACTATCCTAAAAGTGAATCCGGTGCTGGTGCTGTTATAGAAATAGGAAATATTTATAACAGTATGAAGAATTATGATTCTGCACTGCAAGTTTTAAATAAAGCAATTGAAAGTCTATCCAAATCTCCGAGACTTCCTGAAATTTTATTTATGAAAGGAGTAACGTTAACTAGTAATAAAAATTTTGATGATGCTTATGCCGATTTTGCACAGCTTATTCAGGATTATCCTGCTTCCTTGTTTGCAGACAAAGCTAAACTGGAATTAGGTTTAATTGAACTTGCTGCAAGCCGGTACGACAATGCCGATTCATATTTCAGTGGTTTAGCTGAAACCAGGAGCGATGAACTGGGTGCAAAGGCTCAATACTATTATGGATTGTCACTTCTGGAGCAGGATAAAATTACAGATGCAATTACAGCTTTTGTTAGGGTTAGAACTATTTTTTCTGCTTATGATGAATGGTTAACAAAATCATATTTAAAGCTCGGAGAGTGCTATACAAAAATTAAGGATTTTAGGAACGCTAGAGATATTTACAGGGCAGTTCTCTCAAAGCATAAAGGCGATGATTACGGTAAAGAAGCTCAGAAAAAACTTCGGGAATTACAATGATGATAAAAATATTTTTTATACTATTGTTTACATCTCTAATTACTTTTGCACAGGATCAGCAAAATCCTAATGTTGAACTTCCTGATTTTGTTATTACCGGGAGGGATATTGTCTCAATTCAAAAAGCAAAAAAGATGAAACCCGAACTTGTCCCTACAGTTTCAAAAGATTTTTTTAATCCAAATTATTCTCCCGATGATCTTGGGATCCAGGATATTCTTAATCCCGTTTCAAATAAATTAAATTTATTAGATACATTAAATAATTATAACGGATATTTCGAATTGGGAATGGGTGTTTATACACTTCCTAAAGCAAAAGCCATTTATTCCATACCTTTTACAAACGGAATATTCAATAGTTATTTTAATGGAAATAATACATTGAACTATATGAACAGTATAAGAAACAGCAGCAGTTCGGAATGGGATGGAGGAGTAAATCTTTCTTATTTTGTCGATAATGATGCATCATTCTTTGGAGGAACTAAAATAAACCTGCATGGAAATTACGGGGTTGAGGCTTATAAATTTTATGGTTCGGACATACCTGATTCAAAAAGGAGTTTAAATACAGGAGATTTTTCATTCGATATAAACAATCTTATAAATAAAAATTTCATCATTGATGCTAAAATTTCCAATCGATACACTTATCTTCCCAAAGAATCATCACCGTTTTCGGAAAATCTTTTAAATCTTTCGGCATATTCGGCAGTTGAATTTTCTTCTTTTAATTTAAGTGCCGATTTTAATTTTAAGAACCAATATTTGAACAGCAATACTGCCGGATTTTTTAATATACGCCCGCTTGCCGGCTTAAATATTTCAAGTTTGTTGAAAATTAAGTTTGGATTTAATTATGCAAAAACAAATAGCAGCAGTTTTTTTGCTCCTTACGGTTCAATAGGAATTCAATTCAATAAAAATTTATCTTTGTTCGGAGAAATAGATCCGCATGCCGAGTTTGTTACCAACGGGGATTTTTTAAGAGAAAATCATTATAATATCCCTGCTGAAACTCCCGATGTATTTTTAAAAAAGAAATTTGCTCTGAATGCGGTTTTAAAGTATGAATACGATAAATATTTTGAAATTGACGGTGGTGTAGATTATTATAATGCTGAAGGTTTACCATACTTTGTTAGCGCGAACGATACCGGCAGGTTTGGTGTTGCATTGACTTCTGCAAGTGTAAACAGTTATTCGGCTTTTGTCAACTTGCTTTTTCATGCAGGTCCTTACGGTATTTTTTATGGGAATGTAAAATTAAACAGCACTAAGAATAGCGATGGACATATTATCCCTTATTATCCGCAGACAGAAGCTTCGCTTGTTTATGGATATAATTTCTTTAATAAAACTTTAAATACTTCGGCAAGTTTAAATTATTATTCGAAGCAGTTTATGGATATAAAAAATACTCAAAAAATAAGTCCCTATTTTGATATGGGATTAAAATTTAAATACTTGTTATTTTCTCAATTCCGTTTAACATTTGATGTATTAAATTTATTTAATAATAGTAATAATAAATGGAATAATATTTATAAAGAACCGCCATTGAATATTGTCGGAGGTTTTAGTTATCAATGGTGATAATGTTTCACTGTGCTTTTATTTTAATACAATGAAAAATTCTGAAGTAATAAAAAGAATTTGCAAATTTGCCGGTATAAACGAGACTGAGGAACAATTGTTTTTTGAAGCTTTTACAAAAAAGTTGTTTGAAAAGTTCAGGACTGGTAATTTATTGAAAATAGATGATATTGGTTTCATTCACTTGAAAAATATCAGGACTTCTGAAAACGGGCATCAGCCGAAGGGTATTGTTTTTTCTGAAACTAACAGGGTAGCACCAAACAATAATTATTTCTTCCTGTCAAATAATTCCGACATTTTCCATCCCGGTGATTTTTGTTTTTCCTCCAGCTTAAGAAAAATGGAAATACCATTAGGTGATGAAATTGATACCGAACTTTTTATCCCGCCTTCCGGGAATGAACTTCTTAGTTTTATTGATGTTAAAGTTGAAAACCTTTTAAATGAAACTGAAATTATTGATAATAACCTTAATGAAAGTGAAGTTTTTACAATTAGAACTGAATTGCCAGAGATTAAAGAAGTTGAAAATCTTGAAGACATTTCTAATTATAAATCAATTTTAGAAGATAAGAAAGAAAAAATTGTTCACCCGGAAAAGTTTCAAAAAATTGATTCCATTTCCTCCGGTCTTAATGAAGATGTAACCCATAAATTTAAAGAAGAAACAACCTCAATACCTAAAAAACCGATTATAATTGTTAAAGATGAAAAAGATGAAACAAAAGTTACAGATGAAAAAGGTTTCACTAAAGTAAAATTTAATAAAATTGATTCATTATCCGAGCAGGAAAAACAAAAAATTGAAAAGCCGGAAGAAGAAAAAGTTGAAGAGAAGAAGGAAGAAAAGCAGCCAATCCCGGAAGAGGAAAAAAATAAAATTATTGAAGCATTAAAGGAAGAAGAAATTCAGAAGTATTTTCGTGAAAAGAGGAAAATTGCAAAGGAAAGAAAAAACATCCCTGAAACTCACGTAAAAAGAAAATTAAAAGGAAAGATTTTTATACCTTTAATAATTATTGTAGTGCTGGCAATTTCAATTTATTTCTACCGTTTCTACAATTTTGAGAATTCAAATAACAGCGCAGGAATGAAGATGCTTCCGGCTTCCAATCCAGTTGAAATAGAAAGAAATTATGATATCCCTGTTGATTATCCTTATTTAGCAAATAATAAGGAAAATCTCATATTTGATGGAATTGATTCTGCTGTATATTCGCCGCAAAATAATAAAATTGAGTCAGCCCCGAAAGAATTAAGTAGCCAAAGTGAAATTCCTACAGTTAAAGAGGGAACTTATAAAAATCTGGGCGATTATATTTATACTGACGGCAAAATTTATTTCGTTCAAGTGTCATCATGGAAATATGAATCAAGCGCATTTAAGCATGCAGCGCATTTAAAGAAAGGAGGCTATAATGCTTCGGTTGAAAGAGTAATTTCAAACAGCGGTAATATTTATTACAGGGTTAGGATAGGTGATTTTAATTCTATTGCAGAAGCAAGAAAATATGCACAAAATAATTAAGAATTAATGAAACAAAACCGAAGGTTTATAAATACAAAAATATAATTTTGAAGATGTAAAATTATTGATTCTTTTTCCTAATCTTATTCTAAATTATTTTGAAATATATGATGAGAATAAGATTTATATAATTAGTTTAGTAGTATACCCATATATATATGTAAAATAAAAATTGAAGGAGCACCGATGGATTTATTTTCAATATTCTTGAAGGGCGGTTTTATAATGTGGCTGATTTTAGTCTGCTCAATTATAGGGCTGATGGTGATTATTGATAGGTTTATTGTTTTGAGAAAAGCTAAAATTAATATCCCTGCTTTTATGGTGCGGATAAGAGGCTTCATTAAAAAGAGGGATATCTCCGGTGCAATTAGTCATTGTATGCAAGAAAATTCTCCGGTTTCCAACATAATTAGAAAAGGATTGAAAAAATATAAACTTGGACATGAAAGAGTTCAAGAGGCAATTGAAAATGCCGGCAGACAGGAAGTAAGTAAACTTGAAAAGGGTCTTCCGGTTTTAGCTACTGTTGCAGGTATTGCTCCGCTGCTCGGATTTTTAGGTACGGTAACCGGAATGATTACAGCTTTTATGACTATTCAGGACCTTCAAGGTTCCGCAAACCCGAGTGATCTTGCAGGAGGTATTTGGGAAGCATTAATTACAACTGCTTTCGGACTTATTGTCGGTATACCTGCACTTGCATTTTATAATTATTTTTTGAATGCAGTAAAAAAATTAGTCGGTGATATGGAGACTGTTGCAAACGATGTTGTAGATATTATTCAAGATACTTCTCCGGATGCAGCCGAGTTTGAAGAAGAAATTGAAATAGATATTTAGATTAAAAAATTAAAAAATTTAAAGATTAAAAGATTACATGTTATATACATTTATATTAATTAGGTTTTAATATGAAATTTCAAGTAACAAACGAGCCGTTAAGCGTTTTTGCTTATTCTTCTCTCACTGATATAGTGATGCTTCTTTTAATATTTTTTCTTATAACTTCTCAGTTTGTAATTCAAACAGGAGTAAAAGTTAAGCTGCCTTCATCTAAAATTAATGAACAATCGGCACCTTCAAGACTAATTGTAACATTAACATCCGGTGGCGGTATCTACGTTGGAAATGATGAAATAGGTATTGATGAACTCCCTGCAAAATTAGGTGCACTCAAAGGTACTTCAAAAGAAGATAATTTGATTATCCGCGCAGATAAAACAGTTGCCGTAGATCTGGTAATTAAAGTTATTGATGCTGCTAAAGCTTCAAACATAGATAAATTTACAATCGAGACTCAAAAAGAAAGATTATAATATTTTGTTATGACTTATAATTCAATAAAACATTTATCTTTTTCATTGTCTCTTTTAATTCATCTTATATTGCTGGGACTTTTTCTGCTTATAAAGATTACTTTAGATTATCCTCCAAAGGAATATGTTGAATTAACCTTCGGAACTTCAGGTGAAGTCGGTTCTTCGGGGGCTATCGGGACTCAAATAAAAAAAGTTGAAGAAGTTGCAAAACCAAAACCAAAAAATCAAACTCAAAATAAAAGCCTGGAAGTAAAAGAAGTGCAGCTTCCGAAAGCTAAAAACACTTCTGAAGATAATACTGTAAATCCTGCTGACAAAGAGAAGGAAATTGCTAAAAACAATGAATCCAAAACAGATAAGAATGAAAATTCGGAAGTTAATACGGAAGGGCAGGGAAATAAAGCCGAAGGTACCGGGAGCTTCGGGTATGATATTGATTGGGGCGGAAAGGGGAAAAGACAAATCTATAGTTATTATATTCCGGAATATCCTGAAGGTGTTCAAAAGGAAATTGATATTCGATTAAAATTTTCAATTCTTCCTGACGGAACGGTTGGTACTATTATTCCACTAACAAAAGCCGATACTAAGCTTGAAAATGCTGCAATAAATTCTCTAAGACAATGGAGATTTGAACCTTTATCTCCGGGTCAAAAACAATTGGAACAAACTGCTGTTATTGTGTTTCCTTATCGCCTGCAGTAGTTGTTTCTTCACCGGGAGGTTTTTCTTTGTAATAAATTCTATAAAAGAAATATTCCCCGATAGTTAATAATAAAAGTGAAAAAGTATCCCTGTCAAAAAAGGTTCCTAATCCTTGCGGTTCCATTATTAATTTCGCAATTATCCCGGTAATTGACCAGCCTACTGCAAACAGAATCCCTATTAATGCAATATTTAAAAACGCTGTTGAGGTGTTTTCTTCCTGCCATTTTTTAGTAAATATAACCAGGGCAAAAATTAAATGAATAAAGAAAATAAATGCAATTATCATATTAAAGTTTCATCTTCACCCTGAGAAGGTAATCAAAAAGTTTTTTTGTTATTCAAAATTTTGTCAGTCTGAGCTTGGGGTTGTGCAAAAAGTATCTTTGTCATTTCGACCGACCTGCAGGCAGGAGGGAGAAATCTTACATTTTGAAAAGATTTCTCGTCCCGATTTTATCGCGATTTTATCGGGATCCCTCGAAATGACATTTACTTACTTTTTAGTCACCCCCAGGTCAAAGACTGAATACTATTTAAATGTCACACTTCGATAAACTCAGTGTGACATTCAGTTCCTTTTTATTTACCCTTTGAGAGAGATTAAATTATTTTATAATATTTTGATATTTCTAACTAAGTTAATTTCAAAATGTGAAATTCTCGGCCGAAGGCTGATAAGCCTCCGGCTCAGAAATTCAAAATTGCTATGGTGCCGAACGTTTATTAATAAAAGATTTACCTAATAATCCCCCGAGCATTCCAAACAATAAATAAATAACACCATTTCCTACAAAGACTGCAACCGTATATAACAGTGAAAAACCTTTAGTTTGTATATCATTTGACATTTTATTAAAAGTTTTCATCATTTCATCAACAACAGGACCTAAAAGACTTTTTGCCATTGCCGATGATTGGGGCAGTGTTTGTACAAAATCATTAGTATGCGTAAAAAAAGTAATTATTACTTCAAAAAAAGTAGCAAATATAGCAGCAAATAAACCGGTTAGAATACCGAATGTAATTGCTGTCCCGGAGTCAATATTATTGTTGCTGTGGGTAACTTTCTGATGAAGAATTAACGACAAAACTGCGCCGGCAGGTACCAAAAGACAGAAACCAAAACTTTTTATCCCGGGGACTGTTGTTAGAACCGCAGCCCCGAATCCGCAAATTAACGAAGGAAGATATTTATTTGATGACATCCAATTATTCTTTTTCAAAAAATTCTTTCTCAAGAATAATAAAAATATAAAGAAATACAACCGAACCAAAAATGAACCCGGTCAAAAAAGCAAAATATTTTGAATAATTAAATATTCCGGTTGAATATAAAATAACATCCGATATCATCGCTGATAACGAGGCTAAAAAAAGCCCGCTGCTTATTTTTATTTTTTTTAAAAAGATTAAAATGAAGGAAAATAGTAATGCGCCTAAATAAATCCCTGTGCAGCGAATACAAACAAATAATTTTTTCCCGAATATTGTAAATGTTTTCAAATCGTCTTGATAGCATACAGTAGAATAGACTTTTTTTAATACCGGGGAAAAAACTAGAACTTCGTTTGATTGAGGAAAAATTGAACCCACGGAAAAACCAAAACACCAGATCAAAAGAATAATAAAAAGTAATAAATGAAAAATAAATTTATTCCTGGAATTTAATTTTAATCGTGAATGAGGTATGATGGTTTATTTTTACTCCTCTTTAATTATTTAAAGTAATATTAAGTACCGCTCCGGCTGTATACTATTATTTTTTCAGGAGTAAGAACATACAGTTTATTATTGAATATTAAGCTGCTTACTATGCTGGTGTTTTCTTCTAATTCTTCCATTATTATTTCACTTAAGGAAAATTGAGAGTTTAAATTTGCCAGCAAAATATTATGTTTTGTGTTGACAGTTAATTTATTAAAAATAATATTAATGCTTTCCAGGTTATAGTCTGAATTAAATATAGAGACGCCGTTTCCATATTGATCGAAAACGACTATTCTTTTGCCGTCGAGAACAAAGATGAAATTATCGGGAGAAACGGCAAATTGTTTGGGATTCGATAAAGCATAAATCCCCGCATCAAAACCGCCGAAATTCATTATAAAATTTCCGAAAAGATCAAATTTTATTATTCTTTTATTTTCCGTATCAAGAATAAACAGATCTCCCATATTGGAAGTAGCACAGCTGGCCGGGTAACCGAATCTTTCACTTTTATTATCACTATTCCTAGTGGATAGCTGCGATATAAAATTTAAATCCTTATCGAATCTCTGTATCCTATTATTATTTTTATCGCTGACGTAAACATTCAAAGGAGTGGCAAAAACATCGACTGGATTATCGAATGTCGATTCATCCCATCCATACCCGCCGCAGTCTTTTACTATATTACCAAGCGTATCGAGTTTATATAGCTCATCTTTTCCCGAATCGGTTACATATAAAAATCCCGATGAACTCATATAAAAAGATGATGCATCTTTAAAGCTGCCTAAAGAATATTCAATATGATATTTTTGGGAAAAGGTTGTACTAGCTGTTATAAGCAGTATTAGTATTAAATATTTCAGCATTACAAAAATTATAGATAATGTTTACAACTAAAATATAATTACTATTGTAATATTAAAAAAGTAAATAAAAGATAGGAGATGGCAAAGAAATTGATTTGAAATTAGTCTATTCATTCCTAATTTTGTAAGTAAATTTGCCCCGTGGTGTAATTGGCAACACGTCTGACTCTGGAACAAAC
>CAYUVK010000037.1:0-42902 GCA_964448105.1 uncultured Ignavibacteriaceae bacterium | reverse complement strand
AATTTTTTATTTCTCAATAATATTTTTAACTATGATTACAACTTCAAATGCACAAGTCGATTTTAATAATTATTTCATCAATAAAACCATGCGAATAGACTATTTCCATATCGGAAATGCTAAAGATGAGATAATTACAATTGATAAAATTTACCAATACGGAATTTGGGCCGGCAGTATAAATAATCTGATCGATAATTTTAATAACGGAAAATATTATTATAAAATTTATGATTTATCTTCAGGGAAATTAATTTATTCAAAAGGATTTAACTCATATTTCGGTGAGTACCAAACAAGTTCCGAAGCAATAAATGGAATAAAAAAAACATATAGCGAGTCGGCTATAATTCCTTATCCCAAGATCAAAATCAAATTTATTCTTGAAAGAAGAAAAAAAGATAACCAACTTGAGAAATTCTTTGAAACCGAAATTGACCCGGATAGTATCGGTATAATTAGAGAGCCTGTTCTGGATAAATCGGTCAAAATATATAAAAACGAAATAAACGGAGATCCTCATATAAAAGTTGATGTTGTTATATTAAGCGAAGGATATACAAAAAAAGAAGAAAAGAAATTTAAATCAGATCTTGATCGCTTTACCAGGATTTTCTTTAACCAGGAACCATATAAATCTTATAAAAACAATTTTAATATTTATGGAGTTTTTAAACCATCTGAAGAAAGTGGAACCGATGAACCCCGGGCAGGCATCTATAAGAATACAGTTCTAAATTCCACTTTTAATTCTTTAGGATCAGAGAGATATCTTTTAACAGAAGATAATAAAACAATGCGTGATATGGCTGCTCACGTTCCTTATGATGCAATTTATATTATGGTAAATCATAAAAGATACGGCGGGGGCGGAATCTATAATTTCTTTTGCACTTTCATTTCCGATAATCAATGGAGCTCATATATTTTCTTGCACGAATTTGGTCATTCATTTGCAGGGCTTGCAGATGAATATTACACATCCGATGTTGCATATAGTGATTTTTATCCTCAAGGAGTTGAGCCAGTCGAACCAAATATTACTGCGTTGTTAAATCCGCCAAAAGTAAAATGGGAAAATTTAATTACACCGGGAATTCAAATTCCAACCCCCTGGGAAAAAGCCGGATACGATAGCGTTGATTTGAAATGGCAATCTGAAAGAAGAGAGCTAAATAATAAGATAGCAGAACTTAAAAAGAAAAAAGCACCGCAGGAGCAAATAAAGAAAGTTGAGGAAGAATATAATCAAAAAGACAAGGAACATGCAGATTGGGTCGATAATTATTTATCTAAAAGTAAATATGCCGGTAAAGTTGGAGCTTTTGAAGGTGCCGGTTATGCTTCAAAAGGTTTATATAGACCGATGCTGGATTGCATTATGTTTTCCAAGGGTGCAAAACCATTCTGTAAAGTCTGTGAAGAGGCGATAATAAAAGTAATTAAATTTTATTCCGAGTAAGAAAATCAGGAGTGGAAATATAATTCCACTCCGGAGTAATCACTATAACATTTTCATCATTTTCCTTGCTTTATTACGTGCAAAAGCAGAATTTATTGTTGGAATTGGATTGGAATTCATTATTTTTTCACAATATTCTTTTGCTTTTTCTTTATCCCCTTTCATTTGATATGCAAGTGCCATCCTGTAAAAGTTGTATGGATTCTGTTGATTTGCCTGATTAAGCTCTGCTAAACAATCATCTGCTTTCTTTTGAGCCAAAGCTATCATTCCGTTTAGTTGATGCGCCAGGCGGATCTGGTTTGTATTATTAATAGCTTTAACTCCATTCATAAATTCTTCTGCTTTTGAAGATGCGGTTTTAAAATCTTTTTGCTGCAAAGCAACATCACCTTCATTGTAAAGCAAACCAAGCTTAACATTATCTTTTAGTGCTTGAGATGAAGAAGTATTATTAAACGTTTCAACGGATTTTTGAAAATTTTGGAGAGCATCTTTATATTTTCCCATTTCCAAAAGAACGGTTGCTTCGTTAAATAAATCTCCCGACATATTACCAAAATCATTATCTTTTTCTGCAATTTCATAACTTTTATTCAACTCATTTAATGCCATGTCGGGTTTACCTTCGTCGATATAAGTTATTGCCATGGCAAGAAGTGCGGTCCTTTCTTCTCCGTTATCTCTCGCTATATCATACAGCTTTTGTATCACAGCTCTTGCTGAATCATAATTACCTTTATACATTTCATTTGCCGCTACTCCAAGTATTGAAGAAACGAAATGCGGATTATAATTTAGTGCTTTTTTATAGTTTTCAATGGCTTGATCATATTTTCCTTCTTTCATTAAAAGTTCTGCAAAGGAATCATAGGGATTTGGGTCATTCGGAATTAATTCGATATATTTTTGGAATGCTTTTTCAGCCTCATCATAATTCATTAATTGCCTATTGCCATATCCCAACATATTGTAAGCAAGAGAATAATTAGAATCAATTGCAGCGGCTTTATTGTACTGCTCGACGGCATTTTGGTAATCCTGCTGACCGAAATAAAAATTTCCCAATAACATATGAGCTCTTTCATCTTTCGGAAACATTGCTATAAGTTTCTCATAATATTCTTTTTGTTTTGTAGGATTAGCATTTACACCCGCTTCAAATCCTAAAATTTGTAATTTCTCACCTTCCGAAACTTTATCTGCAAGAGAAACTGCTTTATTTAAATCAGCAAAAAATGCTTTGGCAGTTGGTTGGTTTGGTGCCCGGTTAAGATATGCCATAGCAAAGTTAGAATCTGCATTTATGGCATTTGTGTAATATTGAAGTGATTCCTGCCCCTGGAGAGTTTCTGCAAGACTACGAGCCTTTAAGTACTGCTCTTTAGCTTCGTTTGATGATGTGGTAATTGGTGATTTACCTTCATCTGCATTTTGTGATTTACAACCCCAAAATGAAATAAGATACAGCGCAAAGAAAAGAATAAAAAGAAATTGTTTCTGAATTTTACCCATGGTGTGCCCTCATAATGTTTGTTTGAAAAAGTGATTAAAAAGAAGATAAAAATTAATCTTCTTTATGCAGATATTTATAAATTAAATTAAGAACTGGAAGATGATTGAAAATATCCGGGAAAATGTATAAAAACTTATGTATAATGTTTCAAATTTGCAAGACTAATATTGGAGCAATATTGATTTTATGATTTAAAAAGTATAGTGCAGAAAAATTTATACTATTGTAGGGACTGGAACCGTGATGTCCCTACAATAATTGAGAACGAGTCTATTAACTATTTTTTCTTTGAGAAGTAACTTTTTCCGATAAATATTTTTTTCCAGAGATTATTCGTTTTTCCATTAAAATATGCATCGGGATTTTGTGAGGAATGAATTAAATAATTGTTTGAATCTGTATAAGCAGAAAGTGTAATTGCTCCTAAAGCAGACGATTCAATGGTAAGAGTATGAGCAGCTTTGCTTAAAAGAGATTCACCCGGGTTATCAACAAAGCCAGTGCCCGAAAGATGTGATAGTGTTCTAAGAAAATTTATTGTTTTTGAAGAATCAATCTTAACCTTATTTATTGTCCAATGGTTAGTTGTATCTTTTATTAATTGAAAAGAACTGTCTGCAGGATACATAAAAGTCAGCCGGTTCCAGTGTGAAACATCATCATTTACAAGAGTATTATTTCTAAAGTAATCAGGTTTTTGATTGAAAGAAAATTCTAGAAAACCATTTACCTCATAAACATCTTTATCACCTTTCACCCTTACATAGGTTGACATAGTCCTAGGCTGCTGGTAAGAAAATTTTCCAAGAACAATATCAAGGGTATTGTCGCTGCCTTCATAAACTTTTACTCTCGTGCCGGAAGAATCGACCTGAAGCTCTTTCCATTTGCTCTCGTCTTGTGCCGCAACACTATTTGCTTTTATTTCGCTAATCTGATTTAATAGATTTTTTATCTTAGAATTATCAGCAGGAACCGAGTTATTATTTGAAAGCTGAACCTGCCAGTTTTTACCTTCTTTGAATATTTTTACTTCTTTATGATTAGTAGCTTTTGGAAATATACTAATAGACGTTACTTTTGAAGTGTCAATATTTACAATATCCCTTCTGAAAGAACGTTCTTCGTGTGTAGAATCATGATAAATATAAATTGCCGCTAATACTAAAAGAACAACAAAAATTATTGTGAGAGTTTTTGAAGAAATTTTATTGAACATAATCTACCGACATCCATTTATTTCTTAGTTTTCTTCTATATTGATAACGAACAACCCCAAAACCGATAATTAAAATAATCGGGAGCAGGAAATTAAGATATTTTAGAAAAGTCTTAGTACCTTCTTCTATATTTGGATCTATTGGCCTGGAGCTAATTCCTTTAGTTCTTAATGCAATAAGTCCGGTATCATCAGAAAGCCAATCAATTGCATTTGCCATTAAATTAATATTATCATTTTCAAGTCTTTGAGCCCTCTGCCCTGAACCATTAGTTGCAAAATCACCATCACCAAAAACTACCATTTTTGAAAAAGTATTATCGACAATGTTTCCGTCAACTGCTACGGCTACAGGTAAAGAAGAAACAGGAAAATCACTTTTTGTCCATTGTTTCATTACACTAAAATAAACGGGCGGTTTTTCAACTCCTGTGTTTTTTGAAGTTAAGGCTAATTTTACAATATGAAGTGTAGAATCTGCAGGAGAAATTTTTATCGGACTTGCAAACGGGAAAATAACAGATTCAATACCCTTCGTAATTGGATGATCAGCAAACTTGGTTATAACCGGCAGGTAAGGGAATTTAACGGGTGTATTCATCACAAACATACCGTTTTGCTGCCGAACCATAAGATTTCCTGAATTTACATCGATAACAAATTCATCCTGTACATCAATTCCTTTTTTATCCAACCAATTTTCGAAACCGGTATAAACACTTGAGCCCGTAGCATTGGAAAGGTTCCCCTTTACTCTATTTAATGCTACTAATATTCTTCCTCCCTTTTCCATATAATCATCAAGCTGTTTAAAATTTTGAGGATTTACAGTATCTGAAGGAGCGATTATTACCAAAGTTTTATACTTTGAAGGAATTCCTGTTGTATCATTAAATTTAACGGTTTCCACATCATACATTATAGAAAGCTGAGTCCTTAATTGCTGTAATTCCGAAAGGGAAGGCTCGCCATTCCCCTGCAGAAAAGCAATTTTAGTCTTTTGTGTTAAAGAAAGTTTTTTAATATTAGAAGATAACGCAAACTCCATTGCAGAGCCCGGCTGAATGAAAGGAATAGTTTCTTTTTTATTTCCATATTGCAGCACTGCGCCTAAATATGCGCGCTGTTGTTTCATTTGATCCCGTTCCCTAACGTTTATCATTATTGGCTGTATGCCGGCTTGCTGCGCTTCCATTTCTGTTTCTTGATCTTTATTCGGATTAATAAATTGATAAACAATTTTTCCGCCTGAAGCATTATCATACTCAATCAGCATATCTTTAAAATCCTGCTTGACTTTAGCAACATTAGGCGGAAGATCTTCCGAGAAATATGCAGATATTGTTACAGGTGCATTGAGAGATTTTAATATATCTTTTGTTGCTTTGCTTAAGGTATATTCCTGGTCGGCAGTAAAATCCAACCTTACAAAAAAGCGGTATGCAAAAAAATTGATTATAACTAAAATTCCGAATGTTAAAAGAACTCCGGTAATTACTTTTTTCTTGGTTAGCATAATTTTTAATCGACAATATTTCTTTTTGATAACATTGTCTCAGCAAGTATCAATCCAAATAATGAAATGCTGAGAAAATAAATAACATCTTTTGAATCAATTACTCCTCGTGATATTGATTCAAAGTGAGTTGATAAATTTAAATAATCTAAAATTTCTCCAATTATCCCTGTAAAATTATTTGATAAGGTACTGAAAATAATTAGGAAGAAAACACCGATAAAAAGAGATAAAAGAAATGCAACAATCTGGTTGCCGGTAATGCTACTTGCAAAAAGCCCGATGCTTATATAAACCATGCTCATTAAAAGCAATCCAAGATAACCGCACCAAACAGCACCGTTATCAATTGGTCCGATGGAAGCAACTGTTATATAATAGGGTAATGTTAGAACCAGTGCGATTGCAATTAACAGCAGGCATGCTAAAAATTTCCCAAGAACAACTTCCCAATCTGTTACGGCTTTTGTTAAAAGAAGTTCGATTGTTCCGGACTTGTTTTCTTCGGCAATCATTTTCATAGTAAGTGCCGGAATGAAGAAGAAGAGGGTCCAGTAAGCAACAGAAAAAAAAGGCTGCAAAGTGGCTTGCCCGATAAAAAATATATCGGAACCATAAAGCCAGGTAAAAAATCCGCTTAATCCTAGGAATACAACAATTAAAATATATGCTGTTAAAGAATCGAAGAATGATTTAAGTTCTTTTATTGCTATTATCCAGATTTTGTTAGCCATGTTTTATCGAGTTTTTAAATTTAAATTAACAAGACATAATAAATTTATTGTTTAAATCTTTAAGTCTTTTATCTTTCAATTTTTCAATTTTTCAATTTTTTAAGTCGTAAGTTCTCTAAAAATATCTTCCAATTTAGTTTCGATAGGGGTCATTTCCGTTAATATCCAATTCTTTTGAACGCATAGTTGAAAGACTGAGCGTCTTGAAGATTGCCCGTTTTTACTTTCAATTATAAAAGTATTATTACCGTCTGTAACCGGTGAAACCATTGCAACTGATTCAATTGATTTAAAAGCTTCAATTGTTAAATCTCTGTTTGCTACTTCATCTAACTGAATGCGGAGCATTTCTTCACCCTGAGCCTGCTTCCTTAATGTGTTTGGAGTTCCATCTGCAACAATTTTACCTTTATTTATAATTAGAATTCTGTCGCAAATAGCTTCTACTTCAGGGAGAATATGGGTACTTAAAATTACAGTTTTTTCTCTTCCAAGTTCTCTAATAAGTTTTCTTATTTCAATTATTTGATTTGGATCAAGACCTGTTGTCGGTTCATCAAAAATTAATATTTCCGGGTTATGGATCATTGCTTGTGCAAGTCCAACCCTCTGCCTGTATCCCTTTGAAAGTTCACCGATTTTTTTATGCTTTTCTTCATTAAGACCACATACAACAACCATTTCTTCAATTCTATTCTGGATATTACTTTTAGGGACACCCTGGAGTTCAGCTGTGAAAGATAAATATTCCAGAACGGCCATATCTAAATAAAGTGGATTATTTTCAGGTAAATATCCAATCTTTGTTTTTATTTCATCTTGATGATCATGAATTGAAAGATCACCTACTCTAATATCTCCTTCGGTTGGAGCCATAAAGCAAGTTAAGATTTTCATTGTTGTGGTTTTACCGGCACCATTTGGCCCGAGGAATCCTAATATCTCACCGGTATGAACCTGGAAGGAAATTGTATCTACAGCTTTTTGAGTTCCATAACTTTTGGTAAGGTTTTCAACGGCAATATTCATATTTCTACAAATTCAATAAGTAATGGTTGGATTAAAATAATAAAACTTTATTTAATCTTTTTTGACGAAGGGAAAATGAAAAGGTTCCGTAAAAATTTTTTTTTAGTAATTTTTTTTTGACAATTTTCCTGTCATCTTTCTTTTTTAAAAATCGTAATAAAATATAAACGCTTTTCGCTTAAAAAAAGGATTTTGAAAATTTTTTGTTGCTATTTAAATTTCAATTATTTAGGTTGCAAATACTGTTTCCATAAGAATATGAAATATTTAATTGTTGTTTTAATATTTGTTTATCCCTTGATAACAAAAGCTCAGAGTTATATTCCTGAAAAATCAATATTTCTTTCCGGGGGTATGGGAATATTTCAAACACCATCTTCCGAAGAAGTTAGCTCAAAATATTTACCAAATATTTTATTTCAAGCAGGATTGGGAATACCATTTAGTAACCATCTATACTTTTATAACCGGATATCTTACAGATCAAAATCAGATTTTACAGCGTATGAGCAAATAGAATCTACAAACGAGTTAATTCAAACTACAGCTTCATTCAGCCAGTTAATTTATAATTCAGGTTTAAGATACGGCATATTTATCAATTATGATTGGATTTTAGCTTTTTCTGTAGGATTTACATACTCATTAGTTAATCAAACGGTTATGACTGGTAATGAAACGAATCAAAAATTGGATAATCAAGGTCTTTATGGATATTTCGGAGGTATCGATTTAGAACATAAATTATATGATTCAAACTTATCTGTGTTCGGAGAAGCACAGTATAATCACATTAGAAGCGATTATCTTTATTATAGAGATAAATTTAGCGGGATGAATCTAACTGCGGGTGTTAGATTTTACTTTCAAAAATAAGTGATATAAAATTATGTGAGGGTATTTTTTTCAACAATTTTTTGATATAAAAATTTTCTTTTGTTATATTGCGGAACCTACTTCTATTTTAATTAAAAATAAGTGTTTTTAGAAAAACAATAGGGTTTTATGGCATTTTTTCGATTTTTAAAAACTAGCGATAGGGAAGGTTATATTCCCAAAAACCAAAATGATAATACATCAAAAAATATCTTAATTGTTTTTTCAATATTCAGTTTGATTTTTGGCAGTTATGGTCTTTTTTCTGTTTTAGGCTCTTCTAATAATAACATTCAGTCCTTACGTTCTGAAAATAGGTCTTTGAAAAAAGAATTAAAAACCATGATTGAGAGTTACAAAAAGATGTCAAGTAAAATAGACAGTCTGGCTAAAACGAATAATGAACTAAGGCTAGCTGTTAATTTACATCCAATGTCTGAAGATGAACTTAAAGTTGGAGTTGGAGGCGGTTATTTTGATAATTCAATAGATTTTTTATCTAACGATGCAGAATATGAATTGAACAAAGCTGCTTCATTTGTCGATGAAATTGCAAGAAAAATAGAGTTTGAAAAGTCTCAATTTGCTGAAATATCAAAGCAATTAAAGGAAAATAGGAAATTAAGCTCATGTTTACCTGCCATAAAACCTTGTCTGGGAGCAATTTCCGATGGTTTTGGCATGAGATTACACCCGATTCTTCATATAAGAAGAATGCACGAAGGTTTAGATTTTATTGCAGATGTTGGTACTCCTGTATATGCAACGGGAAATGGAGTAGTTTCCTTTGTTGGGCATAGAGGCGGATATGGTTTAACTATAGAACTTGATCACGGATTTGGTTATCGTACCATTTATGCACATTTATCTAAGGTATTAGTAAAAGAAGGGCAAAAAATTGTTAGGGGTGGTTTAATAGCAAAAACCGGTGATTCAGGTTTATCAACCGGTCCCCATCTCCATTATGAGGTAGAGCACAATGGGGTAAAAGAAAATCCTGCTGGTTTTTTCTTTGATAATGTGGGATTTTTTGAACTAACAGCTAAAAAATAGATAAATTATCATTTTTCACATCTTTTTTAAATATCGTTTAAAGAAAAATAATAAAGGATAAAAATTATTCTCTTTTTTTTGTAAAGAAAAATTGTTATGTTTGTCGCTGTTTAAATTTTTAAAATAGCAGGTGGGAACAAAACCAATTTTAAGCACGTCTATTAGTATAATATTTTTTATTAATATATCAAAATAGGAGATGATAAAAAATTGAAAATAACGAAGCAATTCACCAACAGGGAAAGTAAGTCTTTAGACCAGTATTTGCAAGAGATAGGAAAAGTTGACCTTCTAACTCCTGATCAGGAAATAGAGTTGGCAATTCGTATAAAGAAAGGTGATAAACAAGCTTTGGAATCTCTAACTAAAGCAAACCTTCGATTTGTTGTAAGTGTTGCAAAACAATTCCAGAACCAGGGGTTATCTCTCGGTGATCTTATTAACGAAGGTAATTTAGGGTTGATTAAAGCTGCTCAAAAATTTGATGAAACCCGCGGGTTTAAATTTATCTCTTACGCAGTATGGTGGATAAGACAATCCATTATGCAGGCAATTGCAGACCAATCCCGTATGGTTAGATTACCTTTAAATAGAGTAGGCTCTTTGAGCAAAATTGGTAAAGCATATAGAGACCTTGAGCAAGAATATGAAAGAACCCCGACCACTACAGAACTTGCTTCAATTCTTGATATGAGTGCCGATGATGTTGCTTATGCTTTGCAGATCTCCGGAAGACATGTTTCTATGGATGCTCCTTTTTCGGGAGACGATGATAAGAACAGTTTGATCGATGTTCTTCCTAATGACCAGCAGCCTTCTCCAGATGGTAACCTAATGACCGAGTCTCTCAAAAACGAAGTTGCAAATATACTATCCGGTTTAACTGAAAAAGAAGCCGAAGTTATCAGGCTTTATTTTGGAATCGGTGGTGAACGTTCTGCAACTTTGGAAGAAATCGGAGAGAGATTTAATCTTACCAGAGAAAGAGTAAGACAAATAAAAGAAAAAGCAATTAGAAACTTAAGACATTCTCCTCAAAGCAAAAGATTAAAAGCTTATTTAGGATAATGCAGTTTTTAATAGAATTAAAATTAAGCCGTTCTAATTAAGTAGAACGGCTTTTTTATTTTTCAGAAAAGGTTTGATATAATTTCATAAGCTCCTATATAAGTACCTATTAAGCTGCCTAACCCGGTTAAGATAAAAACTAGAAGAACTTTTAATAATTTATTCTTCCACCACTTGCTGATTTTACCGATATCATCCGAAACGGTTTGAATTTCTTTTACCAATGGTGGTTGAAAATAAGCCTGTACAAATGCAGCTACATAACCAGCTCCGATTAAGGGGCTTAAGCTTGTTATAGGTGCAGCAATAAAAGATACAATTATTGTTATTGGATGAGCTATCGCAAAAATTGCCCCTATTGAACAGGGGATACCGTTTGCCAAGATCCATATTAATATATTATCCTGTGCAGCAGATATTCCTTTGAAATATCCGATTAATATTATTGAAGCGATTATTATAATTGGTATACCCCATCCAATAATTTTAAATGTTAATGAAGACGGTGGAATATACTCAAATTCTTTTAAATCAATATCTATATTATTTCCCAATTCTTTGCAAATACCTTTTACATGACCGGCACCAACAACTGCAACAATTTTATTTCCATCTGCTTCTTTTATTTTTTTGCTTAAATAAATATCCCTTTCATCAATTAAAACTTTTTTTAATACAGGGAGTGATTTCCCCAGCTCTTCAATCATTTCTGAAAGAACATCTTTCTCTTTTAACTCTTTAAGTTTTTCTTCTGTTAATTCAGTCTTGTCTAATAATCCTGCAAATCCTGAGCTAAACAATTTAAACTTTTGCAAGAAGGACATTGAATTCCAGGCTCTTCTAAGTGTAATCCTAATTTCCCGATCACAAAGAGCTATTTTTAAATTAAGATTATTAGCGGTATCAACTGCCATGAGCATTTCAGTACCTGGCATTACACCTAATTTTTCTCCAAGTTTTTTTTGATAGGATGATAGGATAATATTTATAAATAATGTGGTTAACTGCTTTTCTTTTATTACGGTTTTTATATCCAGAGATTCCCATTTGTTTTTTTCAGAAAGAGCTTTATACCTTTGTGAATCCAGCTCAACACAGACACAGTCAGGTTTTTCTTTTTCTATAACTTCCTGGACAAGATCAGAAGATTGTCTTGAAATATGAGCCGTTCCTATAATAATAAATTCCCGGTTGTCTTCATTTATAATTGAGACATCGAGAGGATAATTTCTTTCATTCTGGTTCATATATTTTTCTTTAGTGAATTAAAATATTCCGCAAATATAAGAATTTTAGTAAAGAATATTCTTAGTAAATCGAATCCCACTTAAATATTCGGATAAAACCGAAATGATAATGAATTATCGATAAATAATGGCTTAAAGTTTTGAATTCTGACTTTTGACTTTTCAAATTTGTCTTTATCCTGTTTATTATTTTTTTTATATATAAATATGAGTTTTTAATAATTAAGTAATCAAAATAGTTAATGGGAATAGAGAAAAAAATGAATTCAAAATATTATTTTTTCCTGCTTGGATTTATAACCGCAGCCTGCATTTTAATTATAACGAGTTTCTTATTCCTTACTGATAAAAAAGTAGTTGGTAAATCCGAGGATTTTCCGCAGGGTTATAGAATTGTATCGCCTGAAATTCCTGACAATTTATCTTTTTGCGGTGAAAGAGTTCCTATAGAAAATTTTGAGGTTTATGAAAGAATTGATAGGGAATTTTTAGTAAATACTTATTGGCATTCTGCTACTATGCTTTCCCTGAAAAGAGTGAACAGATGGTTCCCTGTTATTGAACCTATATTGAAAGAATATAAAGTTCCCGATGATTTCAAATATGTTGCAGTGATCGAAAGCGGATTAGCAAATGTTGTTTCCCCGGTTGGGGCAACAGGTTTTTGGCAATTAACTGAAGATGCTGTAATAAAATATGGCCTGGAAGTAAATTCTCAAGTTGATGAAAGATACAATGTAGAAAAATCTACAGAGGCAGCATGCAAATATTTTTTGGATGCATATGATGAATTTAAGACCTGGACAATGGCTGCCGCAGCTTATAATTTTGGGACTAATGGGATAGAGAAACAGATAGCAAAACAGAAAGCGTCTAATTATTATAACCTGGTTTTCGGTGATGAAACATCCAGATATATAGCTAGGATTATAGCTGTAAAAGAAATATTAAATAATCCAAGAAAATATGGATTTGATTTGAGACCGGAAGATCTTTACCCGCCTCTTTTAACTACCTCAATGGAAATTAATTATTCAATCCCTAATTTCGCAGACTTTGCAATTAAGAATGGAATTAATTACAAAATATTGAAAATGTATAATCCCTGGTTAAGAGATACAACATTAACAGATAAAAATAATAAAACATATATTTTCAAAATGCCTGAAAAGGGGAGCATAAAGATTATTGATGAGTAGGTTCTGGATACCGGATTACTAGATACTTAAATTATCCAACATCCAGAATCAACATAACAATTTTACTTTTGTTATCTATTTAATGTCTTCTTCAATTTGAAATACCGGTTTAATATCAACAGGGATATCAGATAATTTATCAATTAATGATTTCATTGAAGGAGAAATTATTGCATATTTAACAATTAATTCTTTTGCGCCATTATAATTGCCAGTTGCTTCAATTGTTAAAAGCTTGTTTGCAAGATCTTTAACCGAATCATAAATTTTATCAAAATTTACTTTTACTTTATTAGTTTCGGGATTGTATTCATAACCTCCTTTTTCCAGCAGGTAATTATAGATAATTGCATTGCCGCTGCCGTGAGCTTCGGTAATTCCAAATCTAACTGAACGGAAAATACCAGCTAAAAATGTAGCCCATGTTTCATTAAAAAAACTCTTTGGGAACAAACCTTTATCGATCATAAAAATAATATTGTACATGCCAAGCACATCTGCTTTGCATTCTTCTATTGTAGAATATGTTTCTTTTAATTCTTTGTTTACCTGAGTTTTTCTACCATTAACAGTAATAAAACCGGGACCGACTCCGTGAGATATTTCATGCATTAGTGCATGACTGAAGAAAGCTTCAAATGTTATATAAGAAATTTGTTCCTTATCGAGGACAATTGCAGCTATAGGTTTAAGCTGTTTTTCAAATTTAGCATCACTAATATTTTTAAGCATCACTTTCTTTGAACCTTTAGCTTTTCGAACTCTTTCATCATTAGGCAAATTAAAAGCTAAAGTTTGGACTCCTGCTTTTGTATCACCGGCAGAATAAATCTCATTTACTACAACAATAGGAGATTCATTACCGCGTTGCGTGTTTTTATATTTATCCGGGATTGGTAAATGATTCTCAATTTCTTTCAGGTAACTGCCGAACTTCTGTAGTTTTTTGCTTTCAGCAGAATCTTTAATAGTAACAAAACTTTCAAAGGAAGCTTTATAATTGAATAATTCGTCTTCATAAACTTCATATGGTCCTATTATAACTTCAATTTTATTATCCTTAAGATCCATCCATGCCATATCGCTATCAAAATAATTGTTGCTTTCAAATGCTTTTGCAACTAATGTTAAATAATTTTTTAAAGATTGATTATCAGCATATTCAGCAGCTTCTCTTAATAGCTTAGCGGCTTTGCTTAATTCAGTCTTATAAAATTCCGAATATGGGGTAGCTACTAATTTTCCATTCTCCCTTCTAATTACTGTGAATGTGGAAGTGAAAAGGGAATCATCTTCAGGATGCTCTTTTATCCAGTTGTTAAATTCATCTTTTGTCATATCTTCGGGATAAAAATTTGCACCTTTGGGTTTTTGTTCCGTCCAGATAAACGGTTTATTATGATCCAATCTATCAAATGGACCAAACATTATATCAAAATATTTCAGCTTTAATTGGTCCTCTTCCGAGGATGAATTTTGTAAATGATATTTGATTTCCCTGTTTTTGGAATACACCTGGTTTAGGTAAATGGTATCGATTATTTGAGAAGCTTCAAAAAGCTTTCGCACTACCATTCTTTGCCTTTCATTTAACTCCGTTGAATCATACTTAATTTCAGTTGGGGCAAATTGAGCAATTTTACCTTTCAGCATTTTAATTTCCTTTGAATCTTTATTATTGGAACAGCCTGAAAATATTGCAAGTGTAATTATGGCGCAAAATAAAAGTTTCATTTATAGACCTTAAAATTTTAATATTAAAATATAAAGAAATCCGGTAAATGATCTTGTGGAGAATAACCAAATTTTATCGTTATATTATAAAATAAATTTCTTTAACAATACAGCAATTAATCAAAATTTAAATCCGAACCAAACAACGTCAGGATAAATTCTTATCGTTGGAGCGGGGAAGTGATAATAATTTAAATTTCTTTTTAGCAATTTCCATAACCAAAAATCTCCGGGTAATCCTTCTAAATTCCAATCGATTCCTATGTAAAGTTCATGATATGGTTTTCCAAAAATTAGATTTTTTACACTATGACCTATAGCTAAATTTATAAAAGATGGATAGTATTTTTGCATTGAGGTAGGAAGTAGGTTTTTAACATTTATGCTTAACCAGTCATAAGTACTTTCATAATCGTCGAATATTACTCTATGAGTATGGTGCTTAAAGCTCAAGGATTTCTCAAAACTTATTTTAAGATTGAAATTTTTTAATATTGGTACTTTCTGTTGTAATAGAGGATATCCTGCCCCCAAAAGATCGGCTGAAAAATCTCCCCAGCTAAATCCTAGATTTGCTGTGAACCCATCAATTATTTCAACATAAGTCTGGTATAATAAAGATAAAGAGCATGCATAAATAAGACTTTTCTGCTTATCAAATCCGCTCCATTCAAAAGCCTGTGAATAAACATCCGTTACAAGATATGAAAAATAAAAATGACCGAATTTATCGGAACCGAGATCATGAACCCAATCCTGATGCCAGTTAAAATGAAATTTACTTCTTTCTCCGTTCCACCATAAACTATATTGAATCAAATGACCTGCAGCTATACCGCCTAATGTTATACCAGTTATTAATGAGAACTTCAAATAATCTACTTGTTCGCTTTTAGTTGAATCCTTCTGGTTTTGACAATAAGTATTGTTTATTAACAGCGAAATAACTATCAGAAAAAATAGCTTTTGTTTAGTTCCCATTAATTCTGAAATTGATTTATTGTTAAACTGCATGTAACAATATAACAATTAAACAAATTTCTTATATAATGTAATTAAAATTTAGAATCGATTTTTAAATGATATTGTAAATTAGAAATAATATTCGGCTTGCAGGTAAACCGAATACGGATAATACCAGTACTCTGAAAAATTATTTCCGTATGTAAATTGTGCACCTAAAGTGAGGCTTAAATTTGACGTAACAGAATATAAACCGCTTGCTGCAATAAAGCCGCTTCCGTCATTTAAGTTTTGATTTATTAATATTGAAGCAGATGTAATATATGAGAAAGTATAATTCGCTGAAACTGCAAGATAATTTCTACTTAAGTTAAGTATTTCTCCGGTTATTAATTTGGGAATTATAAGTAAATAATCTGATTTGTTTGCTTTTCCCTGACCATTATATTGATATTCAATTAAAGCATAAAGTTGAGGTGTTATTTGATAATCGGTTCCTAAAATAAATCTTGTAAAATTATCACTTATATCTTCTTTGTTCATTGAGACAATGCCTTCGCCACGCACTCCCGCTTCAAAAATACTTCCGGCAAAATCCCACCCGGCCACAATTCTTTGATCAAAGTATCCGCCTACAACAGCTAAATCGTATTTATGAATGTTTGTTCTAAAACGAAAACCTGCATTGCTGTTTTCTAATTTCTTTTGCGGATTATAAACCATCTCAAGGTCGGTGAAATTCCCGAAAAAATATGTAAATGCAGCAACATCAGCACCATCTTTTTCTATTTTAGCAAAGTTTGCAGGATTCACCGGATTAAAAAGGTCGGTCGGGTTCCAAATTCTTCCGCTTCCCCAAGATATTCTTTGTCTGCCAATTGATATATTTCCCCAGCTAAAGTCCTGCCGGAAATACAAACGGTCGAAGTAGTGAGTTACTTTATAATTTCCTTGGTTAACAATGTCCCATTTTAAATTGAATAATTGTCTGTTTGTACTTACGGAAGATAAATCAAATAATAAATTCTTTTCTGAATACAAAGCATCTATTTCATATTCAACATTTATCCTTGCGTTTTCCCAGAGATCAACTTCAGGCTTTAAACGCAGTCTATTAAGATTTAAAAATTGATTGTTAACAGGAAAAGGAATAAAAGCAGGATATTTTTTCATTATCATATACACCGGAAGTTCAACTACATAGCCGGAGAAATTAAAATCAACTTGAGGGAAAATAATAACGGATGATATAATTAAAAGGAGTATTAATAATAATATTTGTTTCATAATTTTTTATTATCAGTCATTGGTCATCCTGTAATCATTTACTGTCATTCATCGTTATCTAAAATTTATTTATAGAATGTTAAAATTATTAATCATTATTAAAATTTAGTTTTAAATAAAGAGTGACTATGAATGATTTAATGACAACAAATGACAAGTGGTTTTTTTACTGCATATTGTTCTATTGCTTACTGCTTCCGTTTTCAATCATCCCATCTTTTAATATTAACAACCGTTTTGCCCGGTTCATTACCTGTTTATCGTGTGAAGAGAAGATAAAGGTAATGTTTTTTTCTTCATTCATTTTTTGCATTAAATCGAGCAAATGACCGGCAGTTTTTGAATCAAGATTAGCTGTGGGTTCATCCGCTAAAACAATAGCCGGATTATTTACAATTGCACGCGCAACAGCAACACGCTGCTGCTGCCCGCCGCTCATTTCATTAGGACGCTTATGTGCCAGGTCCTTTATACCGAGCTCATCCATCAGCTTTAATGCCTTTTCTTCTCTTTCTTTTTCCGGAATCTTCAAAAGCATCATACTGAATTCTATATTTTCCAGTGCGGTAAGAACAGGTATCAAATTATAAGCTTGAAAAATGAATCCCAGTTTATGAAGCCTTAAATGAGACAATTCACTTTTACTTTTTTTAGTGATATCTTCACCTTCGAAATAGATGTTTCCTTTTGTAGGTTTATCAAGCGCTCCAATCATATTTAAAAGCGTCGTTTTGCCAGAACCTGAAGGTCCAGCAATTACAAGAAATTCTCCCTTGGAGATATCCAGGTTAATACCTCGAATGGCATTTACTGGAACTCCATTGTCTTGATAAGTTTTTTCTAAGTTTTTGACTTTTATTATTTCCATAACCTTAATTTAATTTTTTATTTTCAATCTATTATTGAACAGATTTTCATCTGTGCTACGATTTTTAAACATAGTAAATTGCTTTTATTGGTTCTAACTTAATTGCCCGATATGCCGGGTAAAGTGCACCAATTACAGCAATAAAAGGAATTATAACTGTTAATATGATTGTATTTGAAACTGACAGATAAGGGTAGATCACAGCTCCTATTCCAAATGATTTTAGTGCATCAGAAAAGATACTGAAGTTTATTCCGCTGATTGAAATGGGCCAATGAATTAATAATCCTAAAGCTAACCCAACTATTGTTCCTATTAAACCAAGCATAAAAGCTTCAAAAATAAACATTAAAAAGATTTTTCTGTTCTTCATCCCTATTGCCATTAAAACACCGATCTCATTTATTCGTTCAAATACCGACATGAGCATTGTGTTAACTATCCCAAAAATTAATGCCAAACCGACAATCATATAAAAAATCCACATAGTCTGGTCATAAAGATCCATTTGATAAATTAACATCGGTAGCAGATCTTTATATGATAAGACTTCATATTTATTATTAAGTTTAGATTCAAGTTCCGCTTTAACTTTATCCACATTATGATAATCATTTAGGACTATTGCATATTCATAAATATGACTATCAATATCCAGCATTTCCTGTGCTGTTTTAATCGGGATATAAATAGTTGTTTTATCAAAATCCGTACTGACAGTCTGAAAAATACCTGCAACTCTAAAAAGATCTGATCCAATATTTCCATTGGGAGTATTCGCCATTACAACAACTTTATCACCGGTTCCTACTCCTAATTTATCTGCAAGCTGTTTGCCGATTACAATATCCCTTTTACCTCCCGTAAAAAATTTTCCTTCAACAATTGAGCTTTTAATATTTGAAACTTTTACTTCCATATCCGGGTAAATCCCGTAGATATAAACACCGGAAGAATTTGTAGCACTGCTTAATAAACCGAACGTGATCACTCTTTCACTATAGGCTTTTATATCCTTTTCATTCTTTACTACATTATGAACTTGTTGATTGTCAGGAATATAATTCTTTATTACTTTGTTATTATTAAATCCTTTTTTATGAATCTGAATATGAGAGACACTGCTGCTTATTTGATTATCAAGCATTTGCCGCAGCATTCCGTTATCTAATCCATCATAAAAAATTACGGCAATCATTCCAACCACAACCGATCCTAAAACAATTAAGGACTTCCTTTTATTTCTCCAAATATTCCGCCAAGCAAGTTTGAATAACATAAATTTCTGTAAATTTAAATTTTGAAGTTCCTGTTAATTAAAAGAATCAATTAAAAAGCATGATCGCATGTTTACTTCCACATTTGAGTTAATATTAATGAAACATTCCATTTTCCATTTAACATTTTCCATCATCCATAATCAAGTATATCTTATTCCTTTCAATGGTTCTAGTTTATAAACTTTATATGCCGGATATAAGCTCGATAAAAATGAAATTATTACTACCGCAAAAGAAACATGCAAAAAGATAATAAAATTTAAAGTAGACTCTAATCTTGGAAGAAAACCGTATTCTTCATATACCTTGGTTAATTCACCGCCAAAGATTATCGGGTGCTGAACGATATAATAATTAATTCCATATCCAATAATGTTTCCCAGGATTAAACCGAAGATAGTAATTAGCAATGTTTCCAGGTAAACAAGTTTTACCAAATTTAATTGGGGCATTCCTATAGCTAATTCAACACCGAATTCACGGAATCTTTCTGTAATTGACATTAAGATTGTATTTAATATTCCGAAAGCAACAATCACAATTAATATTCCCAGGAAAAAAATTCCGCTTACATTGTCGAATTCTACTAATTGTGTAAGTTCAGGTATAACTTCTCTCCATAAAAGAACCCTTAAATCGGGATTAGTTATTTTTTTGCTTACAGCTGCTTTAACATCAGGAGCATCGGAAAGTCCTTTCGCACTTATTGCAATTACATTTATTCGATTGTACATTCCAAGCAGGGATTGAGCAGTTTTCAGTCCCATAAAAACAGCCATTGCGTCAAATTCTTTTGAACCCATACGAATCGCACCAACAATTTTAAATTTCAAATTACCCAGGCTGCCGTCGTAACCTTGCGCAAGAACAACAACAGTATCGCCTATTTTCGCTTTTAAGTTTTCAAGCAAAGTAATACCAATAACAATATTATTACTTGAATCCGATTTGATAAATGTTCCTTCCTTTATCTTTTCTAATAATGTTGTTACTTTTATCTCTCCCTGCGGTTCAATTCCGAAGATTGCCGAACCCAGTGAAGCATCTTTATAACTAATTAGACCATCGGCATATATTCTTGGAGTATATGCAGGAACTTCCGGGATACTGTCCAATATTTGCTGCAGTTGTTTGGTATATCTAAAACTTTTATTTAAAGACGGATTTTCCTGGAATCCTTTTGGCTGTATTTGAACATAACTGGTAAATTGTTCTATGATGGTTCTATAATTTAAAGCATATGTACCCAGTTGAATTCCTCTCATTCCGATGGCAAGAAGAGTAGCAAAACTTACTGCAGCAAGAGTAATAATTGTACGTCTTCTGTTTCTCCAGATATTTCGCCAGGCAAGTTTCAGTAACATAAATTTCTATACAATTAATGTTTGTAATTTTAAATGTTATAGTACCAAATACAAGAGCATGACTGTATGGATGCATGTTCTTGAACTTAAACTTGAACTTTTCAACTTCCCCTCTCTAATTCCTGGAAGGAGAATTTTCTTGGAGGAATTTTAATATTAAAATCCATATCCAGAATTTCAATTTTTGTCCAATCCTCTTTTTTGGTGTTGTCATACATTGTCCATTTTGCAGGAAGTTTTCTACCGTTAAAATCTTTAACATCGGAATAAACTAAATACCTTACCATATTTCCTTTCTCATCAAAATATTGAACCAAAGCAGGGAGGTAATCTTTTTTTCGGACCCAATAGTATAGCTTACCCCAAACAACCGGAGCGTCTGGTTTTGGAATTAATTGAATCTTCCAAGTATCATTGCCGCCTATTTTTTCATCACCAATAATTTTTTGAGTATAGTCCTTTGCTAAATTTGATTCTCTTACTAAATCATCATTGGTAAAATTAGAACCGTTCCAGGATTGTAGCATCATTGAAGGTGGAATTTTTATTGTAGTTTCAGTGTTAGCTAAATACTGCCACATTTCGTTCCCAATCTTTAATGTTTTATTTCCTTCTTCTTTTTTAGGGGATTTTGTTAAAATCAAAGAGTTTTTATTTCCCTGCCACCAGGATTCCATAACTAATTGCCTAGTGTAATCAGAAGTATGGATTGTCATCTTAAAAGTCCCTTGTGCAGTCTCTTCACCTTTAACAGCATCTTCAGCTTTTTTAATTATTTCCTCGGCAGTTTGACTATAAATAATTCCTGCAGAAAAAATAATTACAAAAAAAATCAAATATTTTTTCATAATGTTCTTCGATCTTATTTTAGAATGACTAAACGTTCAGTCAAAAAATAAGAATAAATTTTTATTTGTCAAAATTAATTTTGTGTTAATTGACAAATGATCCCTTTTTATCATTCCTAATAATGTCTACCGCTTGATTTAATGCAGTTTAAAAAATAAATTTATGACTGAACATTTAATCAATAAAAAATATTTATTATGCCAAGGTCGAAAGAACAGTTTGAAGAGATGAGGGGAAAAACCAGAAAAGTAATTCTTGAAAATGCATTAAAGTTGTTTGCAACTAAAGGATACCACGGAACTTCAATAAACGATATCGCTCAAGCTGCCGGAATATCAAAAGGTTTAGCATATAATTATTTCGATAGTAAGCAGAAATTGATTGAAGCTTTATTTGAACAGATGCTGGAAATCGGAGAGGATTTTGAGGAAATTTTAGACTCGTCGTTGAATGCTTACGAAAAAATGGAAGTATTGATTAATTTCTCGTTTCAATATATAGAGGAAAATGAGGAATATTGGCGCTTATATATTTCGTTTGTACTGCAGCCGGAAATACTTGAACAAGGCATGAGAGTTACGAATGAATTTAATACAAGGATTCTTAATAAATTTGAAAAACTGCTTAAGCAGGTTGGATTAAAAAACCCGGCTATTGAAGCAAGTATACTGGGAGCTTTATTTGATGGGATCGGATTAGATTATTTTATCGATAAAAAAAATTTCCCGCTTCAAAAAATTAAAAAATTAATTTTGCAGAGATACAGTAAAGAGGGGATTGAAAAATTAAAAGAGATCTGACTGAAAACAAAAGTCAAAAATAAAAAGTCAAAATATCCCACATGTCCGGTACAATCAATTTGAAGCTATAATTTAACCGGTATTTCTCACTCCTGCTGCAATACCGTTTACGGTAATTCTCAACAAAGAAACCAGCTTATCTCTTTTTGATTTGGGAAAGTTCTTCTCCCTGTATTGCTTTATAAACTTAACTTGTATAAAGCTTATCGGGTCAATATATGGATTTCTTAAAAGAAGAGAACTTTGTAAAGATTTGTTATGATCGAGCAGATCATTCTCACCAGTAATTTTTAGAATTGTTTTAATAGAAAGCTCATATTCTTTATTTATCATTTCAAAAATATCTTCGGCTGTTTTTTTGTATTTACATAAAGAAACATATTCTCTCCCTATTATCATATCGGTTTTAAGAAGAACCATTTCAATATTATTTACCAGCATTTTAAAGAATTCCCATTCATCATACATCTTTTTAATTTCATCCCACGAAGTGATTTTCTCATTTACACATTTATTTAGTGAGTATCCGAATCCATACCAGCCTGAGATTGTCTGCCTGTTTTGAGTCCAAGAGAAAACCCACGGAATAGCTCTTAAGGATTTGAAATCTTTATTCTTTTTTCTTGATGACGGGCGTGACCCGATTTCAATTTGTTCTATTATATCAATTGGCGTTGCAGTTCTAAAATATTCCGCAAAATTTTTATAATTAACTAATTGGCGGTAGCTTTCTAAAGCATTGGATGAAATCCTTTCAAAAATTTGCTGGTATTTATCAAATTTATCTTCGCCGTTTTTATATTTTGATTCTGCCGATGCAATTAGAACCGCCGAAGTAATAAACTCCAAGCTTTGATGAGCGATTTCAGGTATTAAATATTTTGAAGATATCATTTCTCCCTGTTCGGTAATTTTAATTTTCCCTTCGATTGTTCCCAAAGGTTGAGCCAGTATTGACTGACTCACAGGTCCACCGCCACGTGAAATGCTGCCGCCGCGTCCATGAAACAGGATCAATTCTATTTTTTCTTTATCGCACAATTTCTTCAAGTTTTTTTGAGCTTTATACAGTTCAAAATTTGATGTTACAATTCCGCCGTCTTTATTACTATCCGAATATCCTATCATTATTTTTTGGATTTTATTCCTGGTTTTTAAATGAGTTGCATATGCTTTGTTCTTAAAAAGCGATAGCATGACTTCTTGAGATTTTCTTAAATCTTCAATTGTTTCAAATAATGGGAGAATATCCAGATTTGATTTTATTATTTTACCCTGCTGCACAATAACTACACCAGCTTCTTTTGCAAGTAACAATGCAGTTAAAACATCACTTACGGTTGAGCAATTGCTAATTATGTAATCATTGCAGGCTCCAGTTGATATATTTTTTTTGCCCCAGTTAATTAATTCAATTTCATCAATAACCTGTTCTGTTATGCTTTTTAAATTACTGAAAGCATTTTTCAAAGGACGAGAACTTAAGATTTCTCTAGTTAAAATTTCGACTTTATCATCTTCGTTTAAAGATTCAAAGTTGGAACTAACTTCCGAATAACTCATAATATCATTTATTGCAAAACGAAGCATCGGGGAATTCTGCCGGATATCTGTTGATACCAAATGAAAATCAAATGTTTTTATCTTATAGATAAGCGGTAGAATTTTATAATCAGCTATTATTTCCCCTTTATTTTTTACAAGGCTGTTGTAAATCAATTGAAAATCTTCAAGCATTTCATTTGCATTTTCATATCCGGTTTCTTTGTTATCAATTGTATTCTGAAGTTTTTCTGCAATTAATAATAATTTAGTCCGGTAAATTTCAGAAGGATCGCGCATTATTCCATCACTAGTTTTGGAATCTAAAAGCTCTCTATCCTTTTCAACGGAACGTTGAAGCTTTTTATCGGCACCAATTATATTTAATGAAGAACTCAAAGAAGTATAAAGCGGAGGAAGATCTTTTAAATAAAGATTAATAATCTGGTTCTTATTATTTAATAGAGTTTCTTTGGTTAAATCTATGGTAACATAAGGATGCCCGTCTCTGTCCCCACCCATCCATGAACCAAAATTCAAAACATTCGGGGCGGGTTTATCGAAATTATATTCGCTTTTAAGCTTTGAATTTAGAGTTAAATAAAATTGTGGCATTATTTCATAAATAACATCCTTAAAGAAAAACAGTCCTCTTTGAATCTCATCCCTTACAGTTACTTTGTGAAAACGAATTTCATTTGACTGCCATAAAAGAGTAATTTCTGTTTGAAGCTGGATTTTAATTTCTTCTTCTTCTTCGGGGGTATTTTTTAATAATTCTCTTTTAAGCAATAATTGACTAATCTTTAATATTTTTCTTAAAATTGTCTGCCGTGTTGCTTCGGTTGGATGGGCAGTAAAGACTGGAATTATTCTAATATCATTTAATATTTTTTCCAATTCATTTTTATCCACACCTGCTTGAGATTTTTCTTTAAGATAATGCAAAGCCTCTTCAATTGAATTTTCATGGGGTGTATTATTTTGCATCAGGGTTTCTCTGTACCTTCTAATTCTATGAACTTCATCTGCCGCATTAACGAGAATGAAGTAAGTTGAAAAAGCTCGTACAACTTTATATGCATCTTCAATAGAAAGAGAATTGATCAATGAAATAATTTCTTTTCGCGTTTTTTCGGCATAATCTGTACGAAGGGATTTTGTAAGTGCTCTGAGTTTTTCCTCGGTTTCAAATAAATCTTTTCCCTCCTGCTCTTTTAGAATATTTCCTAAAATAAATCCTAATTCTCTAATATCTTTTTTTAATGGAGCGTCTTTTTCGGAAGCTTCCAGCTTATTTAAAGAAATTTTATTCATTTAACCTTTTGTTTTTTAAAGCTTTAAGAATATATCATTTTAGAACATATGCGAGTTACTTTAAAATCTGCAAAAATAAAAAAACTCACTATAGACGACTGGCACATTAATACATAAATTAAAATAAGTAGTAGTCAATATTATATCAATATTAAATATTAAATTAAATATTAAATTTAATCTATAAATTTAACATTATTTTATAAAATCGTATATGCTGCAGATTAAAATTAAAAATCAGCCTAATGATACTACATGCGGTCCTACAAGCCTTCACGCTGTATATAAATATTATGGAGACAAAATAAGTTTGAAGGAGGTTGTATCACAGGTAACTTATTTTAACGACGGCGGAACCCTTGCCGTGTTTTTAGCTTGCCATGCACTGGAAAGAGGTTATAATGTAAAATTATATACTTATAATCTTAATGTTTTTGATCCAACCTGGTTTAAAAATAATGTGGATATAATTTCAAAATTAAAAGAACAATATTATTATAAAAGAAATAAAAAATTAAAAATTGTTTCCAAGGCATATATTCGATTTTTGGAAATGGGAGGTAAAATACGCTATGATGAACTAATCCCATCATTATTGAAGAAATATTTTGAAAAAGGAATCCCTATCTTAACCGGTTTAAGTGCAACTTATTTGTATCAAAGTAAACGAGAGTCTACAATAAAAAATAACAGATTAAAATATGATGATGTTAAAGGTTATCCTATGGGGCATTTTGTAGTATTATGTGGTTATGACGAAGAAAAGAAGCATGTTGTAATAGCTGATCCATATACAAACCACCCCTTTAATAGTAATTACTATTCCGTTAAAGTTAGCAGGTTAATTAATTCAATTCTACTTGGAATTGTTACCTATGATTCTATATTATTAATTATTGAGCCTAAAGATAAAAAATGAGAAAAATTGTTGTAACCAATAATCCCGCCGACCTGGATTTTTATAGAGAAGATATTGAAATAGCGGCAGCCAAATCGTATTTAACTGAAAGTAAATATGCCGAAATAGAATCCGCAAGAATTTTTAATTTATGCAAATCATACAGGTATCAAAGCACAGGGTATTATGTATCACTTCTTGCAGAAGCCCGCGGGCACCGTGCATTTCCCAACATATCAACTATTCAGGATTTAAAGTCAAAATCTTTAATAAGAATTATTTCTGATGATATAGAGGAACTTATTCAAAAAAGTCTTTCCAAGATTCAATCAAAAGACTTCACATTAAGTATTTATTTTGGAAGAAATATTGCCAAACAATATGATAAATTATGCTTCCAATTGTATAGTCTATTTCAGGCGCCACTTTTAAGAGCAAAATTTTTTTACGATAAGAAGTGGATTTTGCAGAACATTTCACCAATTTCTTTGGTTGATATTCCTGAAAATCATAAACCATATGTTGTAGAATTTGCTCGTTCTTACTTTTCAAAAAAAAGATATTCATCTTCAAAAATATCAAGGGCTAACTACGATCTTGCCATTCTTTTTAATGAAGAAGACAAACTCCCCCCTTCGGATAGTAGGGCAATAGATAATTTTATCGAAGCTGGGGAAACTATTGGAATTAGAACTGAAATTATCGATAAAGAGGATTTCAACAGGATTCCAGAATTTGATGCACTTTTTATTAGGGAAACTACAGCGGTTAACAATCATACCTATAGGTTTTCTCGCAGAGCATTTGCCGAAGGATTAGTTGTAATTGATGATCCCTGGTCTATTTTGCAATGTACAAATAAGGTGTATCTTGCCGAGCTGCTGGGAAAAGCAAAAATCCCAACTCCCAAGACCATCATTGTTCATAAAGATAATATTCAATTTGTTGAAAAAGCAATTGGTTTGCCTTGCGTTCTTAAAAAACCAGACAGTTCTTTTTCGCAAGGCGTAACAAAGGTAAGTGATCGCGAAACCTTAAAAGTAGAACTCGAAAAGCTTCTCGATTCTTCCGATTTAATTATAGCCCAGGAATTTACACCAACCGAATTCGATTGGAGAATCGGGATACTGGATAAAACACCTCTTTTTGCCTGCAAATATTATATGGCAAAAAATCATTGGCAGATTTATGATTGGAATGAAAACGGAGATTCGAATTATGGAAATTTTGAAACCCTATTAATAAAAAAAGTTCCGCCCAAAGTTGTAGAAATTGCAGTAAAAGCTGCTAACCAAATCGGGGATGGACTTTATGGTGTTGATCTAAAGCAAAAAGGGGATAAGATAGTCGTTATTGAAGTAAACGATAATCCCAGTATAGATTTTGGTGTTGAGGATTTAAAATTGAAGGATAAACTATATCGGTTGGTAATGCAATCATTCAAAAATAGAATAGATAAGATTAGAAAAGTTAAGGAATTGCATTTATGATCTCCTCTATCCATTTATTTGGCGGTTATGGTGTAGAACTCGAATACATGATTGTTGATAACAAATCTCTTTCCGTAAAACCAATTGCGGATAAAATAATTTATGATGTTAAGGGAGAATTTGTATCTGATGTTGAATTTGATGAAGCAGCTTGGTCCAATGAATTAGTTTTACATGTTATTGAAATTAAAACAAATGGTCCAAGGAAAGATTTAAGTAAACTTGATGAATTGTTTGTAAAAAATGTAAAAGACATAAATAATATTTTACAGAAATATAACTGCATGCTTCTGCCGACCGGTATGCATCCCTTCATGGATCCATTGAAAGAAACTATGCTGTGGCCGCATGAATATAATGTTACTTATGAAACATATAATAAAATATTTGATTGCAGGGGGCCTGGATGGAGCAATTTACAAAGCCTTCATTTAAATCTTCCTTTTGCAGATGATGAAGAGTTTAAGAAGCTTCATGCAGCAATTAGACTTCTGCTGCCGATTATTCCCGCAATAAGTGCAAGTACACCAATTATAGATGGAAAAGTTTCAGGATATTTAGATACAAGACTTGAAGTTTATAGAAAAAATCAGGCAATGATTCCTTCAATTGCCGGTAAAATCATCCCGGAAAGAGTCTTCAATAAAGCAGATTATGAAAATAAAATTCTAAAGAAAATATATTCCGATTTATCTCCTTTTGATAAAGAAGGAATTCTTCATAATGAATGGGTAAACTCGCGGGGGGCTATTGCCAGGTTTGACAGAAACACAATCGAAATTAGAGTTATTGATATCCAGGAATGTCCGTCTGCTGATATTGCAATTGTATATTCTATTGTAAATACTTTGAAATTATTGATTGACGAAAAATGGATAAAATTAGAAAAACAAATTGAATGTGATGAAGAAAGATTGTTACAGATATTTCTTAATATAATAAAAGAAGGTGAAAATTCATTAATTGATGATGAAGAATATTTAAATGTTTTTGGATATACGGAAAAGAAAAAATGTTCGGCTTGCGAATTATGGAAATATTTAATGAATGAAATTATTGATAATTTCAATTTGCAGAAGGAAACATGGATTAAAAATATGGAAATGATTTTAGAATATGGCAGTTTATCATCAAGAATTATAAAATCTTTAAACGGTGATTTTTCACATAATAATGTCCTAAAGATTTATAATAATCTCTCCGGTTGTTTAGCAAATAACAAAATGTTTATCCCATGATCACGGTTATAACTTGTGAGCACGGGGGAAGCAAAATTCCCAAAGAATATTCAGATTTATTTAAAGAAGACAAAAATATTTTGGCATCACATGAGGGATATGATTTAGGTGCATTAGAGCTTGCAAAAGAAATATCAAAAAAAGCAGGTGGTTATTTTTATTACTCACAAATAAGCAGACTTTTAGTCGAACTAAATCGTTCAATTACAAATAAGAATTTATTTTCCGTATTCACAAAAAAATTAAATCAAAATGAAAAAAATGAATTATTAAAAAAATATTATTTCCCTTTCAGAAATAAAGTTGAAAATCAAATACGGAAATTAATATCCCGAAGAAACAAGATAATTCATATTTCCGTACATTCTTTTACTCCTGTTCTGAACAATAAAGTAAGAAATACAGATATCGGAATTTTGTTTGATCCTAAAAGGAAAGAGGAAAAAGATTTTGCTGTTTTATTTAGGAATGAATTATCATTATTGAAAAAAGGCTTAAAGGTTAGATTTAATTATCCTTATCTAGGAATTTCAGATGGATTAACTTCTTATTTGAGGAAGAAATTTAATCAAACAGATTATATTGGAATTGAATTGGAAGTGAACCAGAAATTTGTTCTCAATGATAAAAATAAATGGAAAGATTTAAAGAAAAATTTACAGGATGTCTTAACAATTGTAATGAAAACAAAGACTTTATTTTGATAATTTTCTTCATCTTTTTTTAACGATCCTTTTCTTATATTCGCATATTAAATTGTAATTTATTATAAAAGGAGAAATCATGCACCGGTTATCGATTGTTATTTTAATGTTGTTGGCAATAAGTTTTTCAGCTTGTGAGAAAAAAGAAGAACCTGAAAAAAATGCTGCTAATCAATCAGCTATGCAGTCTGAAAATCTTCATAAAGTTGTGGTTGAAGATAATATAAATGCGTCAAATTATACTTATTTGAAAGTTAAAGAAAACGATAATGAATATTGGATTGCTGTTCCGCAGATGCAGGTTCAGAAAGGTGAAACTTTGTATTTTGGAAAAGCTATGGAAATGAAAAATTTCCACAGTGAAGCATTAAATAGGGACTTTGAATCGATACTTTTTGTTGACCGTGTTTCAAAAACACCGGGTAATATGGATATTGTTCCTAATCATCCTAAACTTACTTCTGCTAAAGAAGATTTATCGGTAAAACCTCTTAGCGATGGCAAAACTGTAAAACAGATTTATGCTGATAAAAATGATCTTGCAGGTAAAACTGTTAAAGTGAGAGGAAAAGTTACCAAGTTTAATCCTAATATTATGGGACGCAACTGGATACACATCCAAGATGGAACAGGTTCATCAAATGATTATGATTTGATGATAACCAGTAAGGACATTGTAAAAGTTGGAGATGTTGTTGTTGCCGAGGGAACGGTTGCTGTTAACAAGGACTTTGGTGCCGGTTATTCTTATCCGGTTATGATTGAAGATGCAAATGTAAAAGCTGATAAATCAATGTAGGAAGGGGAGGGTTAAGGGTATAAGGTTATAAGGGTATAGAGGTATATCGTTTAATTCTATCGAAACTTACTTTATACCGTTATACCCATATACCTTTATACGTAATTATCATTTATCATTTGACTTCTGAAATATTAATGCTGCAGAATTTATACAATATCTTTTGTATGTTGGTGCCGGGCCATCATCAAAAACATGACCTAAATGACCGCCGCATCTGCTGCATAAAACTTCAATTCTATCCATTCCTAGACTATGATCTTCGACTAACACTACACTGTTAGGAGAATAGGGTTTCCAGAAACTCGGCCAGCCTGTTCCCGATTCATATTTTGCATCGGAACTGAAAAGTATTTGTCCGCAGCCGGCGCATTTATAAGCTCCTTTTTCATGATTATCAAGATATTTCCCGGTAAAAGGAATTTCTGTCCCTTTTTCGCGAAGTATATAATATTGTGAAGGTGTTAATATTTTTTTCCATTCAGCATCCGATTTTTTTACTGCAAAATGGGTACTGTCCTCATTTATAATTTTAATACCGTCACTTGTTACGGAATTTGATTTTATTACGCTGCATGATGCAGCTCCTAATATAAAATATGAAAACAATAAAATCAGAGCAATCAAATTTATTTTCATATAAATAACCTTATCTTTCTACTTTCTATTTCTGAAAAATATTTAACAAAAAATTACAAAAAGCAATCTAAAATTTTATCTAGAAATTCTTCCGGAATTATTAAAAATTTATCACGAAAATAAAAGACTGTATAAATAATAAGTAAAAAATAAAATAATGAAGGGAATTATTTCTTAAGAGCGCTATCAACTAACTGTTAATAATGTTGTAACCGTAAAAAAAGATGTGTTGTTTTTTAACACTATGTATAAAATAATTTTAATTTAATATTGACTATTCAAATGAAATAATATTACTTAACGATTTAATTTTAATCCTTTTATTTTTTATTTAGTTGTTCAAAGTTGCCCATTTGTAAAATACATATGATTATAAGAATATTTTTTTGTTACTTTTTATTTTTAATACAAATATTCCCGCAAAGTAATTTACCGGCGCATTCAGGTTTACCTGATAGCGCTGGTATAGAATTAAAAATAAAACCGGCACAAACAATTACCTCATCAATTTCTCCTTCTTCAATTGAAACTAATCCATCAGTTCTTAAAAGCAGTGTCTTTAAGTTAAATTCTGTTAATATGGAAAAGGATTCTTTGTTTTCATATAATAATGAACCGATGCCAAAATGGTATTCAATGGTGACCAATCTACCTTCTGATATGCTTACTTTTTATAATCAAGAATTTACTACCGACAATATTCCGAAATATTTAGGGATAGCTGTTTTAACTGCAGGATTAATTATGACTGATGAACAAACATGGCGCGAGTCTGAAAGATTTTATAATCGAACGCCGTTTAATAAAAGTTTCAGTGATTTTTTTACGGAAATGGGAGACGGCAGAACTCAATTTGGATTAGCAGCCGTTTTCGGCGCATACGGATTTATTGCCAAAGATAATAGGGCAATAAGAACTGCCAGTCAAATCGTTGAATCAGTTTTAGCTTCAGGTGCAGTTGTGCAGGTTATTAAACATTTAACCGGAAGAGAAAGTCCTTTCGTTGAAACCAAAGCCGGCGGTGCATGGAGATTTTTCCCAAATCAAATTGAATATCACAAGCATGTTCCTGCTTATGATGCTTTTCCTTCAGGCCATATTTGTACTTCTATGGCAGCTTTTATTGTAATTTCGGAAAACTACCCGGAAATAAAATGGCTTGAGCCTGCAAGTTTTGTATTAGCTGGTTTTATAGGTTTTGGTATGGCAAACAAAGGAATTCACTGGTATAGCGATTACCCATTAGGTATTGCCTTAGGTTATATCTTTGGTAAAATAGTTGCTCATCCGGTTTATTTAATAAAACCAACTACGGGAGAAAAAAAAGAAACACTAGGTATTATGCCGTATTTCAACGGCATAAGCAAAGGGCTTTCTTTTTCTTATTGTTTTTAATTCAATGTCATTCTTTTGTCTTTTATAAAAATTATTTTGCAATTGGAACACCGACAAGGTTGCCCCATTCAGTCCAGCTTCCGTCATAATTTCTTACCTTAGGATATCCTAATAAATTAGTTAGAACAAACCATGTATGGCTGCTTCTTTCACCGATCCTGCAGTAAGCAATTATTTCTTCTTTTGATGATAAGCCGTTTTCTTTTTCATAAATATTTTTAAGTTCCTCGGCCATTTTAAAAGTTCCGTCCTCGGGATTTATTGCTTTTGCCCAAGGGATATTTTTTGCCCCGGGAATATGACCGCCTCGCAAAGCTCCTTCATTCGGGTAATCCGGCATGTGCAGTCTTTCTCCCGAATATTCCTGCGGGCTGCGGACATCAATTAAATGTAAGCGGTTTCTCACATGCTCCAATACATTCTCTCTAAAAGCCCTTATTCTAAAATCATCCCTCTCGGGTGCTTCATATTTAGTTTCCTGATATTTGGGTACTTCTTTTATCAGTTCTCTTTCTTCTTTTTCCCATTTCAATCTGCCGCCGTCCATTATTTTAGCATTTTCATGATGAAATAACTTAAAGACCCAGTATGCATAACAAGCCCACCAATTATTTTTATCTCCGTAAAAAACAACGGTTGTATCGGGTATTACTCCAATTTTCGACATTAATTTTTCGAATTGTTTTTTATCAAGATAATCTCTTTTGATTTGATCATTAAGATCCTTTTCCCAATCAACTTGAACTGCTCCAGGTATATGTCCGGAAGGATAAAGCAGCAGATCTTCATTGGATTCAATAATGCGGATATCCGGATCATTCAAATGATCAGCGACCCAATCTGTAGAAACAAGAACATCAGGATTTGCATATCCTCTTTCTTTTATATCCATCGTTTTAACTTCTCCTAAATCACTCATTTTAGTTTTCCTTTCTTTTATTAAATCTTAAATTCTTATTTAAATGATTATCATTAATTATTTAATTTTTTAAGCTGCTCTTTTAGAATTGCACCGGCTGTATAACCGCTATTTATATACCGGATTTTCTTCTCGGCGTTTAGTACTACCGTAGAAGGAACAGTCTTTATATTTAGATGTTTTGTTTTCTCTAATTCTTTAATTGCATTGAAAGAAATAAAATTAAATTCATTTCCTTCATCTTTTAATTTAGCGATAGCGGGTTTCTGAATACTATTGCATTGAGCACATTGCTCTGTCCAAAAATATAATATGGTAGGTAAAGTAGGATTCAGATTATTGATTTCAAACGGTAAAAGACTGTTTGAAATAATTTTTGTCGAATAAAATTTTCTAACAAAAAGATAAGCCAGAATTAGGAATAAACTTAATGCAATTATCCTTTCAAGCATTTTTATTCTCCGCGATTGACGAACCCATAGATAATTTCAGTTTTTCAAGCTGGAAATAAATAAAGCAGCCTGCACAGAAATCAAGAGTCAGATTTACAAAAGCAAATGCGATGACAATAAATGAGATTCCCCAGCCAATAAATATAAAACCTAAATATTGAAGGAGAACAAAAGATATAAGTAGAAATGTTCCTCCCAATCCCTGTGCAAATTGATGCGGGGCTTTACTTTCTTCTGAAATATTTGGTTTTAAAAGTTTAAAGGGTTTCACGAAATTCTTATAGAGCAGTTTAAATAAACCTGTTCCGGGAATTATAGTATCTATTAATAAAATTACGCCGACAAAAACGACCAGCCAGTTTGTATTCAGCAAAAAAGCTAAACCGGTAATTACTACAATACATCCCTGGTTAAACTTTAAAGATGTTTTATCTATCTTTCCTACTGTTTTGTTCATGTTATCACCTAAAAGAGTGAATGACTTTTTATATTCTTATTTTATTATAAATTTTTCACGACCATCTATATAAGCCTGATTGCATGGTATGCATAACTGCATCTCTTGCACTTGCTCCTGCACTAACTCTTGAATTTTAATATACCGGCATA
Source organism: uncultured Ignavibacteriaceae bacterium (assembly GCA_964448105.1). Classification (GTDB taxonomy): domain Bacteria; phylum Bacteroidota; class Ignavibacteria; order Ignavibacteriales; family Ignavibacteriaceae; genus CAVQBP01. The sequence goes on along the minus strand of CAYUVK010000037.1, from coordinate 8,836 downwards.
CTTCGATCAATTTTTTCTGCCCATGCGTTTATACCGCCGACAAGATTCTTCACCTTTTTAAAACCTGATTTTTTTAAGAATTCTACGGCTTGCCCACTTCTTCCTCCCATTTTACAATGAACAACCATTTCTCTTGAAGAATCCAATTCATTGATACGTTCGGGTAAATCATTAAGAGGGATGAGATATCCGTTGAGATTACTTATTTCGTATTCATGCGGTTCACGTACATCAAGAATAAAAATATTTTCTTGGGTATCTAATTTTTCTTTCAGCTCATTTACTGAAATTATGTCTTGCTTGCTGAAGTTTTCACCGGCAGTAATACCGCAAAACTCTTCATAATCAATTAATTCATGAATGGTCGGATTCTCACCGCAAATTGGGCAATCAGGATTTTTATGAAGCTTCAATTCACGGAATTTGAGTTTCAATGCATCAAAAAGAAGTAATCTTCCAACAAGAAGATCACCTTCTTCAATAATTAATTTAATTGCTTCTAAAGCTTGAAGGGAGCCAATAATTCCAGGAAGAATTCCTAATACTCCGCCCTCAGCACAGCTTGAAACTAATACGGGGGGCGGGGGAGTAGAATATAAACATCTGTAACAAGGGCCATTTGTTGGATCAAATACAGTTACCTGGCCCTCGAACCTGAAGATACTTCCATAAACATATGGCTTCGTTAAGAGTACACACGCGTCATTTACAAGATACCGAGTTGGAAAATTATCTGTACCATCAACCACCAGATCATACTCCGAAATAATTTCCAATGCATTTTCTGAAGTTAATCTTGTTTCATAAGTTATAACTTTTACATTAGGGTTTATATTATTGATTTTTTCTTTTGCAGATTCAAGCTTTGATCTTCCTACATCATGTGTATTATGCAGGAGCTGACGCTGAAGATTTGTTTCATCGACAATATCGAAGTCAACAATACCTAAAGTTCCTACACCGGCAGCTGCAAGGTACATACCCAAAGGTGAACCAAGCCCGCCTGCACCTATCATTAAAATTTTTGCAGCTTTCAGTTTTTTTTGCCCCTTCATTCCAACTTCAGGCATTATAAGATGCCTGCTGTATCTTAGAATTTCTTTATTTGAAAGTTTTGTTTCATCAACTGATTTTTTAGTTTCAACTTCCTCCAAAACATCTATTCCGCCGGCAATGGATGGAATTATGCTGACAACATCTGTTTCTTTTAAAACAGTATTTTCTTTTCGAAGATATCTTATGTCTTCATCATTTATATAAATATCAACATAGCTTCTTAATTCACCATTATCATTATATAAATGTTTTTTTAACTGGGAATATTTATCCGTAATATCATTAAGAATTTCGCCTGCTGTTTTCCCTTCAGCTTCAACAGTATCTTTTTTCCCGGTATACTGTCTAAGCGGAGTTGGAATCATTACTTTTATACTCATTTTATATTGCTCCTATTTTAAAACAAAAATTTATTTTCATGATTATTTATAATATTATATATCAAATGTGCCAGTCACCTTTAAGGTAACTGGCACATGCGTAATATGAGTAATTATATAATATCCATTTCCAGTTCTTCAAAACCATTCCTATCTTCAAACAATTTCCATGATGTTAGATTTTCAGCTTTACCATTTTGAATCGACACTATCATATAAATAAAATTTGGAAACGCATGTTCAGTATCAAATTGTGAAGGTATTGCCGGATGATCAGGGTGGGAATGATAAAATCCTAAAAGATTTAAGTTTTTTTCTGCAGCAATTCTTTCCGAATGCATGTATTGCTTTGGAGATATTAAATAACGTCTTTCAGGATTATCTTCTCTTTCATTATTAAATTCTAATAATTCCGTAATAACGTATATCCCGTTATCCGGTTTTCCGAAGATTGCACCGCAGCACTCTGCATTGTAGGTTTTCTCACCGTTTTCTTTAATTCTATTTATTAATTGTTCTTTTATTTTTATCATTTTGTTTAGAATTATTCCCAAATATTTTCACTTAAATATTTTATCCCTCCATCTGCAAAAATTGTTACTACTGTTCCTCTATCAAGTTCATTTGCAATTTTTAAAGAAGCAGACATTGCTGCACCGCTTGATATTCCAACAAATAATCCTTCTTCCCTTGCAAGTAGTTTTACCATCTTATAAGATTCTTCTGTTGATATTTCCAGAATTTTATCATGCAAGGATTCATCATAAATTGCCGGGATGTTAGCAGTTGGTAAATGTTTCAAGCCTTCTAGACCATGAAGTGGAGAATCAGGTTGAAACCCTATACATTGAATTTCAGAAATTAATTCTTTTAGTCGTCTTGAAGTTCCTGTAAATGTTCCGGTGGTCCCCAGACCGCAGACAAAATGAGTAATTTTACCTTTAGTCTGTTGCCATATTTCATTAGCCGTCGATTTATAATGTGCATGCCAGTTAGCCGGATTATTGTACTGATCGGGGTAAAAATATTTTTCTCTGTTATTTTCATAAATTTCTTTTGCCACCCTTTGTGCTCCATCTGTACCTTCAAGGGGATCAGTCAAAATGATTTCGGTTCCATAAGCTGAAAGAATTTTCTTCCTTTCCTCACCTGCATTTGAAGGCAAAGCAAGTTTGACTTTGTAACCTTTTACGGCCGCAATAAGCGCATAAGCTATACCGGTGTTTCCGCTTGTTGCATCAAGTATAATTTTGTTATGATTTAATAAACCATTCCTTTCACCTTCTAAAATCATATTTAAAGCAGCACGATCTTTAACAGAACCACCCGGATTTAACCATTCTGCTTTTGCGTAAATATTTACATCAGGTGAAATATTTCCGCTCAATTTTTTTATTTTAATTAAAGGTGTGTTGCCTATTTTATCTAAAATGGAAAAATCTTTTAAGTTCGATTTATTTCTTTTTCTTTTATTCGTTTCAAAATCAAAAGTTTCAATATTAGAATCATTTGATTCCTTAAAAAAATTTCTCTTTCTTTCCGAATAATTTGTTATCATGATTTTATAGATTGTTTAAAATTAAAAACCCGCTGTCAATTTATATCGGCAGCGGGTTTTCAAATTGAATTATTTAAATATTTATTAAGTAAAGATCATTTTCCCTCTGCCGCTTAAAGCAGTACAACAACACATGCAGCAACAACAATTACATTTTGCAGCGGGATAATATTTACTTAAATGTTTCAAAAATTTATTTCATATTCTTTTTAGTAAAACTATTTAAAATTATTTAATCCTTACAATAAAGTCAAGATAAATATATTGAGAATGTATTGTTCATCATAATTAATGGATAAAATTACCTATTAATGATTTCACCGGGAGTTGAATTCTTGGCAATCTCAATATCATACTTGACTTCATTTAATAAATTAGTCCAGGAAAATTTTGACAAAGTTCTTTTGTTGCCGCCATTATTAAATCTATCACCCAGATGGAGAAGCGGAATTTCATCAATATACTTACCTGTAACAGATACTAATTTTTCCCAATAATTTAGTGCTATCTTAAGATGCTTGATACTTTCCGTTTTTTTATCTTCCTTTCCAGTGATTCGGTAAAATTGTAGAGTAGTCCCACCTCTTAACTTTTCACTAAAATATAGACTAAGCAATGACCAGGATTTAATATCATCAATTTCGTGCTGTAAAGTTGGATTTTCTGTTTTGATATCCTTAATAATAGCTGAAGCATCATTTCCATTTTGTTCAAGCTCATCGGCTAACTTCAAAGGAGTAGTTTTATTTGTATCTTTAAATTTACCGTTTACATAATCTTCAATGGAAATAAGTCGATCATCTAGAGTAACAGTATGGATTATTTCATTAACCGATATAAAAGGGGACAAGCTGTCGTAATAACATCCCATATTGGAAGGGTAGCCGGCAAGGAAACCTTCCGAGTATAAAGTAAAATCCCATGATGCAGCATAAAATGATGCAAGCTTCAATGGCATTTGATCGGCTAATTTATGTGCAGCGACAAGTTTATCACCATAATTAATATTATATTTTTGATTGAATGCATTTGCAAATACATCATCTTTTGTAGTTGGATCATATAACAATCTTCCCCATACCATATAAAATAACCATTGTCTTTGAAATCCATATTTCCAGGTAAGATATGGACCGGGTTTGATAATATATTCTTTTGCAGGGATATAACATTCCGAACCAATTTGATATCCCCCCACATAATCCTGGTGGTTTTGTTTTATGACATCACGTATAAAATCAGGATCTCCCCAGCGAAGAATAAAAAAGTCTTCGTTTCTCACAGTAAAAACCATCTTATAATTTTTAGGCTCTGGATCCCAGAGAGAATGAGATCTTGAACCTCCATGGATATATTCTAATTTTGGGGTTGCATGAGAATGTGACCAATTAAATTTGACAGGTACCCAGACTGTACCCAAACGATATGCATTATCTTCAATTGCCTTTCGTGTTAATTCGGGAGCGGGATGAGTATGAGCACGCATAATAAATTCAATCTTATTATTTGCGCTATCCATTGCATTAAAATATGTATCAACAATCCAATTTTGCCATGTTTGTTCATCAACGCCTTCCATTCGTTCATTCTGACTAACACCAATCCCTGTGAGTTCAGGATATTCGTTTATTACTTGAGTTACACACTCCCTGTTATATTCTTGCACTAAAGGTGAATAATCACCTTTCCCATAGTATTCTTTTCCAGCCATCTCGGGAAGGCAATAATCAGCAACTCCATGTACTTTAGCAAATTCAGGGCTTACAAAAATGTTCCAATCAATTATATAAGTTTTTATACCCCTATCCTTTGCTATATGAAACAAACTATGCCAAAAGTGCTGCCATTCTTTCATTTCTTTATCTGAAAAAGGAGACGCTTCAGGAAAATTTTTTGATTTTATCATGTATGGAAACGGATGCAAGTTCCACAAAGTAAGAGCATTAAATCTGTTTTCAGCCATTTGATCAAGAAAAGCTTTCCAGAAATTTAAATCCTTTACAGTTTTATAATGAAGCTGAAGACTCTCATGCCTGCGGTATGAATCCCACGGCAAATTAAATTTAATTGCTCTAAAAGGAAATTCAGGGTTGATACTTTTTTCATCAATGGTGGCAAGAGTTTTCCCCATTTGGAATTGTTCGGCTAAATCAAGTAAGCCATACATGGCACCGGTTTGATCTGAAGCTATCACTGAAATTTTCTCATCGGAAATTTTCCTAGTTGCATATCCTTCTGATTTTATTGCTTTATAATATGACAGCACATTTTGTTTCTTACTTAATTCTTCAGATGTAATAACTAAAATATTAGCTTCATTAGGATTCTTTGTATACTTTAAAGAGATAACCTTACTTAGTTTGGATACTGCAAAACTCTGCTGTGGGATTTCTTGATTTGAAAAAATTAAAAGATTTTTTGACGCAAATATTTTATTGTAATTAGCTGTGAAGCTTAAAATTATTAAAACAATAAGAATACCACCAAAATAGTAAAAAGATTTTTTCATGGCTTCCCGTTATTAGTTATTTGTTAATGATTCCTTTATTGTGATTGATAAAAAAACTTTAAATAGATTTATCCTAAACATAATTTAAAGAAATCTGATTAAAGAACGTGCTGGTGTTTAAAATTTTATCAAAATAAAAAAGGAATGTTTAGGAGACAGGTTTTTAAGTCTTAAAAGATATCGAACGAGCGATTGAATTTTATTTTATAATTTCAAATTTTTGTTAAATAACTTTCCAGGAAATAAAAAACCGCAATGATTGAGAAAAAATAACCTAGTAATGAAAACCAAATTTTTATTATCTTTTCATTACTATTGCCTTCAACAAAATACCCGGCAGCAATAATAAATATTACTAGTAATACGATTATGTTTATCCAGAGGCTGGCATCATAAAGGCCGGTGCTGCTTAAATTTTGAATAGCAATTAAAGTAATTAATCCCAAAAGGGAAATTATCATAGGCATATATTTTTCATACCATGGATATTTATTTGAGTTAGATTTAAACAAACTTATTGCATATCTAACTATAACAAGTCCAATGCAGGTGAAAACTGCAATAAGCAATCCATTGGATGAGTAAGAGAATGGATTCCAAGCAGGGTGAACAGAACTGATAATAGAATTGCCAAGTAAATATACAACAACCAATAGTAATCCAACCAAAAATTGATTTCGATTTTGTCTTCCCCATGATTCATAAGGATTGAAGAAATCTTTAACAGCTTTCACAATAATATTTTCATGATGATCTTTAACCGATAATTCACGAACTTTCATATGAGCCTTCTTTTTGTTTTATCATTTTTATAATAAATAATTCTACTATTTTTTACAAGTTAAAATCTAAATTGTTTCAGCCGGATTATCTTAAAATTTAATAAGGAATTTCATAGGTAAAAATTAAATATATAAAGTGTTATAATCAATATTCTTTATTAAATGCCAGTATAGTTGTGATGAAATTAATAAAACTAAATTTGTATCTTTTTTATAATCAAAACTTTCCAAGCCACTTTCTCCCAATTTCCGCTTTGCATAATAAATTTTTTATTTTGTCCCGATAAAATCTTATTTCTTGAAGAAATTTGAAAAGCGACAACAATTATTTTTAAATGGGGATTTACAATATTAGGATCCCTTATAAGAAGCTGTAATTTGGAACCGGGGGCAAAAAAACATCAGCGCATGATTCATATTTATACAAGCAGGAGTTTAATAGTTATTTTTTTATCATGATCCATGGGAAAGGGGAGTCGGAATTTTTAAAGAGTATAGAATAAAAACTCTGCTTTTGCCGGTTATATAGAAAAATCGGATCATATATTTCTAAATCTTTAAAAGAATGATGAAAATAAAATTTAGACATTTCCCGGAAGCTTATTTTTTCATAATATTTCTCTGTGCTTCCCTGTGCCTTCAAAATATCGGAAGAATTATAAATGGGAGAATCAATAATATGTATTTCACTATTTCTTTTAAGGAAATAAAAGAGCCGTTCCATTAAATAATCTATATTTCTAAAATACTGGACCGAACTTGCAAGTATAATTATGTCGAAATCTCCTAATTCAAAATAATCTGCAAAAATATCGGTATAAAAAAATTTATGATTATTGAAACTATTAAATACTCTTGCAGCCTGTTCCAGTTCGAACTTATTTATGTCGACCCCGATTACATAACAATTTCTTATTGCAGCGAGGCGATGTGTTAACCAGCCGTTCCCGCATCCTAATTCCATTATGTTTAATAGCGTGTCTTTACTTTTTATATATTCTTCAAATTTTTTAAGCGATGCTTTCCGGATTTTCCATTCATAAAATAATGGATGACTTGTTTTTATATCAGGGAGGTTTTTTAAAATTTTATCACTATAAAACCTGTTCTCTTTTTCTCTTACTTTTAAATAAAGATCTTCAAATTCGTTTTTTTTTGTATTCCGATAAATAGTAAACACCTTTTTTTATATATAATTTTTGTCCCGTAATCATTCCGGTAAATATTCTGCTGTTAAAATAAAATAATCTGCAAAGTTATTAAAAGGAAAACAGCCAGATAAGTATAAATCCATTTTATTTAAGCTTTTAAAAATAAAGGGATGCCTTTTGGGGAAATTTTCCATAAAGGATGGCGGTGTAAATGATACTAATCCCTACAGCTTCAACTTCTTAAAATTTATTCCCAGACCATTCATGACCTCTTTGGGAGTATAGTAAAAGGTTTTAAAATATTTTCCTTCAATATGAGATATTGTTCCATTTCTTTTTAATCTTCTTAATGCGGTTTTATAATTTCCGAGTAAAAGTAAGGCAATTTCCCAGGGACAAATGTGCGGCATTATAACTAAAGTTACTTTTCCGTTTTTCTTTAATAGCCTTGGGAAAAATTTCGTTACTTCTCTCAAATCGGAAATACAGTTTAGACCTCCCAAATTTGAAAAAATATAATCAAAAGAAGAACTGTTTATCTTATTCAGTTCGGTAAAGGAACATTGCTGCACAGTAATTTCATTGCTTAGATTATTTGTTATTATTTTTTCTTTTAATCGTGAAACCATCCCCCCTGAAATATCTATGGCAAATACTTTGAATCCTTTTTTTGCAAAATAACCGGCATCAGAACCAGTACCTGCATTCAACTCTAATATTTTATCTCCTTTTTTTAAAAAATTCATTACATGATGTCTTACAGAATCCCTCATAAATTTTATAGTATCATGTCCCGATTCATGCTTATCATAAATCAAGGACTGACGTGTAAATGCTTCTTTTATATTTTCAAAAAAATCTTGATTCATTTGAATTTAAATATTATCAGAATAGTGTATAAAATTAAATTTCAGTGACTATAATTCAGATATTTATCATTTTTTTGTGTCGTATCTCAAAATAATCTCTATTAAATAAAAAATTATTAGATGTAAAATCTTTTGAATTTTATTTCATATATTTAAAAAAATATTCATATTTGTTAAGTGATTTATTTACAATTAAGAGGGGTATGCCTTGTTGCCAAAAATATTAATTGTTGATGATGATAATCCTACGAACGTTTTATGCGAGCATTATTTAAAAGGTATTGGAATTTTAGATATAGCAAACAACGGGGAAATTGCAATGGAGATGATTAATAAAAATAATTATGATTTAATTATTATGGATATTAATCTTAGAGGTAGTTTAGACGGATTATCAATTACAAAGTATTTGCGAAAAAAGGACAATTATAAAGAAACTCCTATAATAGCTATTACTGCTTTTGGTAAATATTATAAGAATGATGCAATTTCTGCCGGGTGTAATTATTTTTTAATAAAACCTTTTGGTAA
>CAYUVK010000036.1:0-43386 GCA_964448105.1 uncultured Ignavibacteriaceae bacterium | reverse complement strand
AATAGTTTTGCAGAAATTCGAAATCATTATTTAGTATTTCCAGAGTTTATGCATCCATAACCATTGTCCGGGGTTTTCCCGGATCACTTTTTCAAGATACGAAGCATGTCTCTGGCTTAGCTCCACAATTTTTTCATCCTCATTTTGGGGAAGATTATCTCTATTTATTTCGTATAAAAATGTTTTATATTGAAAATTCTGCTGTCTTACATTTATTCCATAAATAATCGGTGCATTTGTTTTAAGTGATAGAATAGCCGGGCCGGGATAGATAGAGACTTTCCTTCCAAAAAAGTTTACTCGCATACCTTCAGCAGGTCCTCTTTGATCGGCTACCATAGCAACAATACTTTTTTCTTTTAACTCTTTATAAATTTGTCTTATTGAAATTCCCAAAGGTACAACCTCATTTATCCACTTTGTTCTTGCTCTATTAAGCCATTGAGTAACATAAGGATTTCTTTGAGATTTAACTATAACTTTAAAAGGGATATTAACCTGAACACTTACAGAAGCCGCACAATATTCCCAGTTTCCATAATGAGCGGATAGTAAAATTACTCCATTTTTTTCATTAAATCTTTTTGTAATTACATCCGGATTGCTGCAAAAGACTATTTTCTTTATTTCATCTTTGTCCATATAAGGCATGTAAAGAATTTCTACCAAGGCTATAGAAAAACTCTTATAACTATCAAAAGCTATTTTTTTTATTTTTCTTTCCGAATATTCTGGGAATGCATTTGTTAGATTTTCAAGAACAGTTTTTTTTCTTATCGGTATGAAATAATAGAACAGAAAAGCAATAAAAAAAGAAAATCTTCTTGATAAATTAAGGCCGATCAACCTGGTTAAATAACTCAGTCCTAGAAAGAGGATATATTCACTAATATTCTTCATTCATACCCAGATCAAATTAACCTTATAAAATTAACTATTTGAATGAAGAAATAATACAGAATTACAATAATAGTATCTATATTGGGTTAAATACGGAAATGTTAATTAGTTGTAATCCTGCTCATCCAATTATCATCCCGCAATTCTCCTCTCATGGTAGAATTCACCAGCATGTATTGAGAGAACCCTGTTAAATCTGCAAAGACAAATATAACACCCCCCTGCAATTCATTATAATGCCATATTTCGTAAGGCTTAGTATTTTGCTGGTTAGGATACCGTTCAATTTCACTTGGTTCGCCATATGTTAAATAGACTCTCCCTCTATCGGTTTTCCACCCCTCTCTTCCCATATTGCTGTATCTCTCGTTACATAATTGAACCCGGTTCATATAATCCTGGTATGCCTCATTTATTGCTGTTGACGGTTTGGGATCCCTGCTTTTCCAAAAGTCATATAAAAATTTTCTCTTGCCATCCAGAGTTTCTAAACCTTCATATTGATTAACCTCATTAGATGAAGCAATATACTTTGACTCCTGGAAAATTTTATCCAATTCATCTTCCGACATTACACTAAATTCGCTACCTAATGAAGATGTATTGCTGTCATAAATAGTATCAGGCTGCGCAACTGACGGATTATATACATAAAATCTTTTTGATGAAGTAATTTTAATATTGGCAACGCTATCCAGCAACGCTTCAATAAAAGTATATACACCGGAAGGGTATTTATTTACGACTACGGTACCTACTTCAACCCTGGAGTTTAAAGTATTTGAAATAACTTTAGATTTATTACTCATTAGTTCTCCCCTGTTATTACTTACAATACTTTGTAATTTTATATTTCCGTCGGGAAGATTTTTTAAATTATATAATTCCAAGTAATAAAATAGGACAGGCTGATTTTCACCAAAAATATTAATTGTTGAAGGAATAATTTCGTATGTATTTTTATAAAAAACTGAATTTTTATTAGGGCTGTCCTGGATTATTCTTGTAGCAAACTGAATTCCGCTAACAGCAGTTTTATCTTTCCATAATGGAAGAACTTTAAAGTAATCTGCTATAGATTTTTTGTTCTCTTTATTAATTACATCACTTCCTTCAGCAATTATTTTGTAAGTTCCCTCCGGAATAACAAAACCGAGCACTCCCACCAAGCTTTTGTCAATTGCAGATGTATCTTTAATATCATTAATTACTTTCCATTCTTTGTCCACGAGTTTATTGCCAGATACAGTATCTTGAATAGATAATTTTAAATTCGCCTGCACATAAGTTGAAGAATCGTTAGTATTTAATGTTAAATCACTTTGATTAAAAGAGTAATAGAATTCAATATAGTTTGAAGTGGAATCGTAACCAAATTGTGCATAATCAAAATCAAAGCCAAAATTTGATCTATCTTGCCCGAACAAATTGGGGACAATAAAAAAGACCAAACTTAGTATAAAAAATTTTTTCATTTTAAATAGCCTGAATAATAAATAAAAATTAGGAGTTTTTTTTATTTTGTTCAATTAATACAATTAAGAAAGTACCATTTTGAATTAATCTTAATCTTAAAAAAATACAACACTCAATAAATATTATATCTATTAAAAGAATATAATTATCAAATTAATTCAAGTCTAAAATTCATTTAAAATAACTTTATTACCCCAAATATCGAAAGTAATTATTTATATTATTTTAATGATTCCTACTGCAATCTAAATTTTTACAGCAAAAACTTTATGAACCCCGCTGATAGCTGAAATAGCATCAATAGATTTCTTATCTATTTCACTATCAACATTTATTACAGTTAGAGCTTCTTTACCCATTTCGTTTCTTCCAAGGGATAAACCTGCTATATTAATATTTCCTTCTGCAAGAATTTTACTTACAGTAGCAAGTATACCGGGCCTATCAATATTGGAATAGAAAATCATATTCCCTTCCGGGTTAAGTTCAAGCAAATAATTATCAATATTTACAACTCTAATTTCATTATTCCCAAAAACTGTTCCTGCAAAAGATCTCTTCTCTTTATCAGATGTAAATTCAACCGTCATTAGGTTTGTATATGAAGAGTTAGCACCGGACTTGGTTTCATTGATGATTATCCCCATCTCTTTGGCAAGCAAAGGTGCATTAATTAAATTTACTCCTTCTGTCATCATTTTTGATAAGAAACCTTTTAATACAGCAGTAGAAAGAAGGCTTGTTGAAGAATGGAGTAATTGTCCGCTGTAATTGATATCGATTTTTTTAAGCTGCCCCTGAATTAATTGAGCATGCAAAACCCCAAGATTTTCTCCGAGTTTAATATAAGGTTGAATATCTTTGCTTACGGTTGAACCAAAAGCCGAAGCATTAACTGCACCTCTAACCGGATTATCATTAAACATATCAACCATTTGTTCTGCAATTTGTATAGCCACTTTTTCCTGGGCTTCTTCAGTTGATGCACCGAGGTGAGGGGTTGTAACTATTTTAGGATGCTGGATTAAATCACTTGAAAAATCCGGCGGTTCACTTGAATAAACATCTAAAGCGGCAGCAGAAACTTTACCCTCATTTACTGCTTTAACCAAATCCGATTCGTTTACAATTCCGCCTCTTGCACAGTTTATAATTTTAACCCCTTTTTTACATTTGGCAAGAGTTCTCTCTGAAATTAAATCCTTTGTTTCATCAGACTTAGGTACATGAACAGTAATGATATCCGACTGCTCAAAAATTTCATCTAACTTAACCATCTTAATTCCTAGTTTTGCAGCCACATCATCGGAAAGTACAGGATCATAACCTATCACATTCATTTCAAATGCTTTTGACCTTATTGCGACTTCTCTTCCTATTTTTCCCAAACCAATTACTCCAAGCACCTTCCCCTGGAGTTCGGTTCCCTGAAAACTTTTTCTATCCCATTTACCTGACCTTAATGATTGATTCGCCTGTGCAGTATTACGACACATTGTTAACATAAGTGCCATTGTATGTTCAGCTGCTGAAACAGTATTACCGCCAGGAGTATTCATCACCATAATACCTTTCCTGGTGGCTGCCGCAACATCAATATTATCTACACCGGTTCCTGCTCTGCCAATCACTTCCATGTTATCCATTAGAGCAATTATATCTGCAGTAACCTTGGTTGCACTTCGAACCACAAGTGCATTATATCCATTAATAACTTTTTTTATTTCTTCTTTAGGCATTCCAGGGTTATATGTTACCTGATGACCAGCAGACTCCAGAATAGATACACATTTTTTATCTACCGAATCTGTTATAATAATTTTTTTCATGGATTCTCCCTTTTAATTTTAGTGGTTTTTTGACCCGGAACAATTAAAAAATTTCATTAAACAACAGAATTTAATTTTTGAACTATTTGAACTTTTGGAACAGCTCCAATTATAGTCTCTTTCAATTCCCCATTTTTAAATATTAATAATGTAGGAATGCTTCTTACCCCGTATTTAATAGCGGTTTGCTGGTTATCATCCACATCTAGCTTTCCAATTTTAGCTTTACCGGAATATTCAGCAGCAAGCTCTTCAACAATAGGAGCAATTATACGGCAAGGACCACACCATGCAGCCCAAAAATCAATTAACACCGGGTTTTCAGATTTTATAACTTCTGTTTCAAAATTATCATCAGTAATAGTAATAGGTTTCATTTTTTTCCTTATTATTTTTTTATTAAACTTTAATTGAAATATCCCCTTGCCCGACAAAATTAACAACATCCTCGCCTCCATCTGCATGTATTATTCCACCGGATATCCATTCACCTCCCTCTTTACACAAGAGAGAAATTACTTTAGCAACATCTTCTGTAGTAGTTAAGCGGTTATTTGGATTTTTTCTTTTTGCAACATTTACCATAGGAATATTGCCGGGAATTTTTCTTAAAGCGGGAGTGTCTGTAACACCTGCCATAATAGAGTTTACAGAAATATTAAGATAACCAAGTTCGGAAGCGAGTTGCCTAACATGAGATTCAAGTGCGGCTTTAGCTGCTGATACTGCTCCATATTGTGGAATTACAGTATGTCCGCCGGAGCTTGTCATTGCAAATATTCTGCCTTTACTTGCAAAAAGATTATTTTTAACTAGCTCTTGCACCCAATAAACTAAAGAATGAGCCATTACATCTAAAGTCATTTCCATTTGAGATTTTGTAATTGCCTGTTCATTCTCATTTGATACAAAGGGTTTTAATGAACCAAATGCCAGGGAGTGCATAAGTACTTTAATTATAGGCCGATCATCGGACTTCGATTTTATATCGGAGATTATTTCTTCCCGTTTTTTTTCGTCTGCAGCATTAGCGTTGTAGAACAAACTTTTAACACCTACGGAATGAATATAATCAATTATTCTTTTTACATTAGGCATAGTAGCTTGACGATCGAGATGAACTCCAATAATATTAAATCCATCTTCAGCTAATTTTTTTGCAGTAGCTTCGCCAAATCCCGATGACGCCCCCAAAATTAAAGCCCAATAATCTCTATTATTATTTTGATCCATTTATACCAAATACCCTCTGTAAATTTTATTTTTTTGGACTTAAATAATACAAAAATGGTGCATTTTATACAACTATCATATTTAATTCAGAAAGGAGTTTGAGAGTAATTTTCTTCTAAATCATTTTTTGCTGTAAAAAAACAAAGAATCTTCACCTAGAATATTAATCACGGAATTTATAAAATCATCCGAAAGTTTTATCCTGTAATCTTTGGCAAGAAATTTTTTGGGCTTTGATCCATTGCTGAACAAATGGAAATAAAGAGGGGTATTTCCTTTATGTTTTTGAAGAATGGGCTTTAATTCGGTAATATTTTCAAGGTTATTTCTTTTTTTATCGATATTAATATTTATACTTTCAGTAAATTTTTCTCTTGCTTCTTCAAGAGGAATTACCTTATCAATATGAATTTTAATTGCATCACCGCTGCTTTCAGGTTTTCCAACAATAAACACACATTCTTCCTCTTTAATGTATTTGCCGTATTCTTCGTAAGATTTCGAAAACATTAAAGCTTCACAGGAACCGGAAAAATCGTCAATAGTAAAGAAAGCCATAGTTCGGTTGGACTTATCAATTTTTGTTTTCAAATCTGTAATTACGCCGCATCCACGAACTACATCCATGCTTTCCAATTTTTCAGTTTCGCCAAAGTGAATTGTAGCAAAAGATTTATATTCAACTTCATATTTTCTTAATGGATGCTCCGAGATATAAAATCCAATTACCTGGCGTTCCTTAGCTAGCTGTTCTTTTTGAGACCACGGTTCAACATCTGGAAGTTCAGGTTCCTGAATCTTTACCTCTTCTTCCATACCACCAAACAGACTATTTTCAGCAAATAATTTTGAATTTTGCACTTTATGTCCAAACTCTAAAGCAGATTCAATGCTATTAAATAATTTAGCGCGATTTTTCTCAATAGAATCAAAAGCACCGGCTAAAACCAATCCTTCCAATCCTCTTTTATTAACAATTCTTGTATCAACATTAGAACAAAAATCAAAAATCCCGGTGAAATTTCTTCCAAGGTTTTGTCTGCATTTAATCATCTCTTCCACGGCAGGAATACCGACATTTTTTATTGCCGACATTCCAAATCTTATTTTTCCATCTTCCACATCAAAATAAACTGCAGGAGAATTTATATCAGGAGGAAGAACAGGTATTTTTAGTTTTCTGCAATCTTCCAGGAAATTGGTTACTTTACTTGCATTTCCAAATTCATTCTTAAGGTTTGCTGCAAGAAATTCCGGAGTATAATGAGCTTTTAAGTAAGCAGTTTGATAAGCAACATAACTATAAGCAACAGAATGACTTTTATTAAAACCGTAATTTGCAAATTTATCAATAGCTTCAAAGATTTCTTCGGCAATTTTTTTTGAAATCCCGTTTTTAAAAGCACCATCAATAAACTTTGTTTTCTGTTCTTTCATGGCAGCGAGATCTTTTTTCCCCATAGCCCTTCTTAAAATATCAGCTTCGGCAAGACTCATACCGCCAACTTTATTTGCAATTTGAATTACCTGTTCCTGATAAACAATAATCCCATAAGTTTCTTTTAGGATAGGTTCCAGAACTGGATGTAAGTAAACAACTTCTTTAATACCGAATTTTCTATCAATAAAATCATCAATAAATTCCATTGGACCCGGACGATAGAGAGCATTCATCGCAGAAAGGTCACTTAAAGAAGTTGGTTTTAACTTTTTTAAATATTCTCTCATCGGGGCAGATTCAAACTGGAACACTCCGGTTGTTTGCCCTCTTGAGAAAAGCTGGAGAGTTTTCTCATCATCCAGAGGAATGTTATCTATATCAATTTCACTCCCGTGATTTTTCTTTATTAACTCAAGCGCATCACGTATTATAGTTAAAGTTCTTAAACCGAGGAAATCCATTTTCAATAAACCGGCATTCTCAATCTCTTTCATATTAAATTGAGTAACAATATCGGTTTGTGAAACAGCATTTGCCAGAGGGACATAATTACTAACATCTTCCGGTGTAATTACAACACCTGCAGCATGCTTCGAAGCATTTCTGTTCATCCCTTCCAGAACTTTTGCATATTTAATCAGATTCTTTATATCATCTTCCTGCGAATCTTTTACCCACTTTAATTCGGGAACTTCATTCAGCGCCTGTTCTATACTGAATACTTTCCCAAATTTTGAAGGGATGAATTTTGTAATTTTGTTAACAGTAGGAATGGGAACTTTTAAAACCCGTGCAACATCCCTTATTACTGCTTTGGAAGAAAGTCTGTTGAATGTAATTATTTGACTAACACAATTATTACCATATTTTTTCCGGACGTAATCAATAACTTCGCCTCTTTTGTCATCAGCAAAATCAACATCAATATCAGGCATGGATTTTCTTGCAGGATTCAGGAAACGTTCAAACAAAAGATTATATTTAAGCGGATTTATATTTGTTATTCCCAAAGTATAAGCAACAAGACTTCCAGCTACACTTCCCCTGCCCGGTCCAACAGGTATATTCATTTTCTTAGATGAATTAATAAAATCCTGGACAATCAAAAAATAACCTGAGAAGCCCATTTTTTTTATTGTATCAATTTCAAAATCAAAACGATCTTGAATTTCCGGGGTAATTTCAGGAATTCGATTTTTAAGTCCTTCTCTTGCAAGCAATTCGAAATATTCATCAAGATTTTTAGCTGGAGAATCCCCTGGGATTGGGAACTGCGGATAGTAATGACCTTCAAAGTCTAAATTTACATCACACTTTTCTTCAATCTCTAATGTGTGTTCTATTGCACCTTTATAATTTTTAAAAAGCTTAATCATTTCTTTTGAAGATTTAAAATAGATCTGGTCGGTTCCATATCTTAAATCTTTATAATCAGCACCATTTTTATCGGAAAGCAGTAATAAAATATTGTGTGCAATTGCATGATCCGGTTCAATATAATGAGTATCATTTGTAGCAACTAACTTTATTCCTAATTCTCTCGAAAGCTTTGGCACTCCTTCAAGAATTATTTTATCATTTTCCATATTATGATCTTGAATCTCAAGATAGAAATCATCTTCAAAGATTTCTTTAAAAATTTTTGCTACACTTTTTGCTTTTTCATAATTATTATTTACAAGATGTGCTGAAACAATGCCGCTGACACATGCTGATGTACAGATTAAACCTTCATGATATTTTCTTAAAAGTTCAAGATCGATTCGCGGTTTATAATAAAATCCTTCAGTATGGCCGAGAGTAGAAAGTTTTGAAAGGTTTTTGTATCCTTCTTTATTTTTAGCAAGAAGAAGTAAATGATTATAATGCTTACTTTTTTTCCTACCGCTTGGATGTCCATTAGATTGGTTACCGTTATTTGTATTTGTTCCTCTATCATACCTGCTGCCATCTACAACAATGTAAGCTTCCATTCCGATTATCGGTTTTATACCTTCCTTTTTCGCCTTCTTATAAAATTCAGCAATGCCGTACATAACTCCGTGATCTGTTAAGGCAACAGCATGCATATCATTTTTTTTAGCTGCAGCAATTAAGCCATCTACAGTGCAGGCGCCGTCTTGAAGACTGTAATGGGTGTGATTGTGAAGGTGAATGAAATCCGACATAAACTCAGTCCCTAATTAATCATCCCTGCATATAAGCAGGTACAATCAAAAAATATAATCATCAAATTAATTTTTTAGAAAAGTGTAACGCTTAAGCTGGAATCAAAGTTACAAAAAATTTTTGAGAATGTTTATAGGAAAGAAAAATTTTTTTAAAACTAAATGAGAAAAAAAGGAAGGTAAGTTAAAACAAAATTAAATATAAGGATTAATAAATTAAATCGTTTTTGTACCACAGAGAAATCAGAAAATCCACAGAGGAAACAGAGGAAATTTTAATTAACTCAGTATTTCATCACTTTCCCAAAAATTCTTTTAAACTCAAAATCTCCGCCTTCGCAAAAGCTTCGGCGTGCAAAATTTGAAATTCATTCCTTCCCTGTATGTCCGAAACCACCTTCACCCCGATGGCTGTCATTTAAATCATCAGTTTCATTTAGTTTAGCTGAATAGACTTTTGATACAACTAGTTGAGCAATTCTATCTCCACGTTTAATTGCAAAATCTTCATTACTAAAATTCATCATTATTATTTTTATCTCTCCGCGATAATCAGAATCGATTGTTCCAGGTGAATTTAAAATTCCAATCCCATGTTTCAAAGCTAATCCGCTTCTCGGACGGACCTGTATTTCATATCCTTCAGGAATTTCCACGGATAAATTAGTAGGAATTAAATCTATCTTCCCTTTTTTTAAAATGATTCCCTTATCAACTGCTGCTCTAATATCCATTCCTGCGCTTCCTTTGGTTGAATATGTAGGAAGAGGAACATCATAAAATTTTTTATCTAGTCTTTTTATTTTAATTTCAATTTCGGACATAATTCTATTTTGTTCCAATGTGCGGGGCTGTCCAAAAAGTAATTTTTACGGAATAAATATTAGTTAAACTGAATATAGAAATATTTAAATACAAAAAATTAATTATTTATTCATCAATTTCGACTTTTTAGTCAGCCCCGCACATAATTGATATTAATTACTTGTTTTAGATTTTAATATACGATTTTTAATAAAATCCATTTCTTTTTTATCAAATACAAAAAATGTAATTGAAAGAAGAAAAACACCAAGAAGAATTACTTTATAAATAAAAAGCAAATTCCCACTATATATTAGGATGTAAAATATTCCTCCGATAATTAAAATCAAAAAAAATATTTTGATCATTTTACCATATTCATAATCTATCTTATAAAATTTTTGAGTAACAATAAAAAACCCTGCAGCTATTACAACATAACTGGCAAGAGTAGCAAAAGCTGCTCCCATCATTCCCAATGAAGGTATTAATGCAAAGTTAACAACAATATTAACTAAGGC
Source organism: uncultured Ignavibacteriaceae bacterium (assembly GCA_964448105.1). Taxonomy (GTDB): domain Bacteria; phylum Bacteroidota; class Ignavibacteria; order Ignavibacteriales; family Ignavibacteriaceae; genus CAVQBP01. The sequence continues at coordinate 33,014 of CAYUVK010000036.1, read as the reverse complement.
TCCAAATCCGGTAATAAACGGGACATAGATACTCTTTTCTTTTATATAAATTCCTGCAGTAAACACTACATAAATTCCATTAAACAAATAACCGAGAAGAATAACCGGTACAATTGAGAGACCGCTCCAATATGAAGCTGCAATCAGAGATTTTCCAAAAATTTTAACTGTCACAATATCATTTATAAATAAAGATAAAAAAACCAGTACAATCGAACCGGCAATAGTAAAATAAGTTAATACCTTGGAAAAAAGTTCTTTGGCATTTTTTTCATCTGCATTTTGAAGAAAGAACGGCTGCCATGCAAACTGAAACATATTTACAAAAAGCATCATAAAAATCCCAAGCTTATAACATGCATTATAAATTCCAACAGTACTTAAATCGGTTAAATGAGAAAGTATTGGCCTGTCAATCCCCTGCACAAGCATTGAAGCTAATCCCGCAGGAAAATACGGCAAACCGAATTTTAATAATCTCTTTATAAGATCTCGATTTAATTTAAATTTCAATTTTTCAGATACTGTTGGAATCAGAAGAATAGAAGAAGTTAGTGAAGCAACAACATTACTAATTAGTACTGCTTCAATCCCCCATTTCAATTTCAATATTAAGAACAAATTTAGAAAAACATTAACAAGTATGTTTATGATTTTAAAAGCGGCAAATTTCTTTGCTTTCCTTTCAATTCGAAGTTTAATAAAAGGAATTGCATTTAAAGAATCGATAAATAAAATCGGAGCAGTAAAATAAATTAAATAAACGTATGTATGAGGAATTTCGAGCACGTTAAGAATAGGAAATCTTAACGATAGAATTATTAAACTAAAGAGTATTGAAGTAAAAAAGACCAGCAAGAAAGGTGTAGAAAAATTATCTTTCTCATTACCTATTTCAATTTTTGCAGCATATCTTAAATATGATGCATCCATTCCGTAAAGGAAAAGAATATTTAATATCCCTATAGTGGCATATATATTCGATATTATTCCATAATCGGTGCTTGAGAATACATGTGTATAGAAAGGTACCAGCAAAAAATTCAAGAATCTCCCGACCATTGTACTTATACCGTAAATGGCGGTATCTTTACTTAATTCTTTTATTTTTTCAAGCATGGGAAAAAAGGTAAAAAGTCAAAAATCAAAAGTCAAAAGTATTAACCATTAATGGTTGGGAATTAGAAAAATAAAAATGTTTCAAAATACAATTTTAATTATATACAAATTATATTTAGGCAACAATTTTGACCTTTGACTTTTTACTTTTGACTTGGTTTTTCAATATTGAGCTCTAAAGAAATATCCAAAGCCTGAACACTATGAGTAATTGCTCCCACTGAAATATAATCAACACCGGTTTCAGCAATTTCTTTAACAGAATCCAGAGTTATATTACCGGAGGCTTCGATTTCAGATTTACCATTTATAACTTCTACGGCTTTTTTCATTTCATTAAGATCAAAATTATCCAGCATTATCATATCCACTTCACAATTTAAAGCTTCTCTAACCTGTTCAATATTAGATGCTTCAACTTCAATCTTTGAATCCAAATTATATTTTTTCCTGTATTCTTTACATTTTTCGATAGCTTTCGAAATGGAACCGGCTGCATTAATATGATTATCTTTTATCAGGAACATATCATAAAGTCCCATTCTATGATTTGCACAACCGCTTAACTTAAAAGCTAATTTGTCAATTAATCGAAGTCCGGGAACCGTTTTTCTTGTATCAATAATTTGTGCTTTAGTATGATTAATCTTCTCCTGGAATTGACTTGCTGCTGTTGCAATACCGCTCATTCGTTGAAAAAAATTTAGAGCGGTACGTTCGGAAGTTAAAATAGAAGAAGCTTTCCCGGAAACTTTAGCAGCAATACCGCCTTTTTTAACTTTATCTCCGTCTTTAAAAAATTTTTTAAATTTTAGACTTTTATCAACAAGCTTTAAAACATTTTCGACAATTTCAAATCCGGCAAGCATCCCATCCTGTTTAACTAAAAATAAACCTTCACCAATTATTGTATCATGAACAATTGCCGCAGTTGTTATATCTGCTCTTCCGATATCTTCTTCCAGTGCATTTTTAATAATTTTTTCTACTTCGTAATCCATCTTTATTTATAATTTTGTTTTATTGCCTCAATAAAAAAACCGGGTAATCTCACTGCTTTCTTGGTAGTTTTATTTATAAATACATGTTTTGTAAAACCTTCAGCAACAATTTCTTTCCCTTCATTTCTTGTAATTAAATAGTCAATATGAATTTTAAATACAGGCATTTCTTTTACAAATGATTTTACAGTCAGTATATCATCATAGCAGGCCGGGCTAATATATTTTACATATGCTTCTAAAAGAGGAAGCTGGTATCCTTTATTTTCAATAAAACGATACGGTAATTTATAATGTCTAAGCATCTCGGTTCTTCCGACTTCAAAATATTCCAAATACTTACCGTTATAAACGAACTGCATTTGATCCGTATCTGCATAACGAACGCGAATATTTGTTTCAAATTCAAGCATTAAATTTTATTTTTAATAATCCAAATCTATAAAAGTATTTTTTGGCATTTAAATTCATTTATATTTAAAAAAATAGAGACGTTTAACTGAACGTCTCTACAATTATCCATTTAAATTTTATAAGAAAAATTATTCCACAAAAGCACCCATTTTACCAAATTTTTCAAGTCTGGCTTCTACAAGCTTTTCAGGTTTTATTTTTATTAATTGATTTAATTCATCTTTCAATGCATCTTTAAGAAAAGCAGCTGCTTCTTTTTGATCTTTGTGTGCACCTCCGACCGGCTCAGAAATAATCCGGTCAATTAATTTTTGTTCTAAAAGATCGGGCGCAGTTAGTTTTAACGCTTCAGCAGCTTGTTCCTTGTATTCCCAGCTTCTCCATAAAATACTAGAACATGATTCCGGACTAATGACAGAATACCAGCAATTCTCAAGCATTAAAATTCTATCGCCAACTCCAATGCCCAAAGCACCGCCGCTCGCACCTTCCCCTATAATTACCACAATAATAGGAACTTTAATTCTACTCATCTCAAAAAGATTTCTTGCAATTGCTTCTGCTTGTCCTCTTTCTTCAGCTTCCAAACCGGGAGCAGCTCCCGGAGTATCAATAAGAGTAATTATTGGTTTATTAAATTTTTCGGCGAGTTTCATTAATCGAAGAGCTTTCCGATATCCTTCAGGATTCGGCATTCCGAAATTTCTATAAATATTAGTTTTTGTATCTCTCCCCTTTTGATGCCCGATAATCATTACCTTGAATTCATCAATAGTCCCAAAACCGCCAACTATTGCTTTATCATCTTTAAATTGCCTATCTCCGTGCAGCTCAACAAAATTGTTTGTAATGTTATAAATGTAATCAAGGGTGAAAGGTCTATCGGGATGACGGGCAAGCTGTACACGCTGCCATCTGCTTAAGTCCTTATATAAACCTTCTTTCAATTGCTTAACCTTTTCTTCAATTTTTTTAATTTCCTTTTCTATATCAAGGTTTACCGAAAACTTCCTCATCTCATCAAGTTTTGCTTCTAACTCAATAATAGGCTTTTCAAAATCTAAAATTATCTTTGCCATAACTAAACGCGCCCGCTCCACATCTTATTTAAAGTTTTAGCCAATATTTCCAAGTCAAGCCAGATATTTTGATTTTTTGCATAAAGAATATCTAATTTTTCAGTATTCCCTCCATTACTATTTTCAATATACCAATAACCGGTTAATCCTTTTTTACCTAGGTATAGATTATTTATATTACTTTGATTTTTTGGTCCTACAAAACTCACTTTGCCTGAAAAAATATGAGGAACACTTAATATAAAATTTTTAAAATCACTTTTCTTTTTCTTAAGTAAACTGGCGAAATATATGAAAGGATAAATAAAAAACAAAACCAGGAAAGCAATTGTATAATCAAAAACTGATTTAATTAATTTATGCAAAGGATTTGAAATATTATACTGTATATCAAATAAAGAAAGATCATCAAGAAAGGAGACAGAGGTTTTACCTACCAAAAAATCCAAGCTGTTTCCGATAATTTTAAATTCAACATCAATGTCCTGGCATTCTGCAACGATAGACATCATTTTATTATAGGGAAGTTCTTCAGTAGAAAAAATAACCTCGCTAACCTTCCTCTCCTTAATAACTTTTTTTAAATTATGAATACTGCCAACAACTTGAAATCCATTTATAACTTTCCCCACGTCCGCTTGTGACAGACCAATTAGTCCAGTAATATTATGATAATCTGTACTCCTGGAATTTAATTTATCAGCAATTTGAATAGCTGCCGTATTCGTACCTAAAATTAATGTTCTTTTTGCAGAAATTCCATCCGTACTTCCAATCTTAAAAAACAACTTTAAGATTATTCTCCAAAGGCTTAAACTAAATAATAAAATAAAATAAGTAATAATTACTACTGCACGGCTATAAGCATATTGCTTAAAGAAAAAAGTAAAAGACGATAAGACAAAAAAACCGACAGTAATACTACTGAAGTTCTTTAAAACTGAAATTTTATTTTTCTTATAAATCCCTAATAAAGCTGAAACAATTATTTGGAGAAAAGCCGGAATTGTATAAATCACAAACAAATCGGGTTTTGTAAATCCCAACCACCTAGAAAAATCTCTATATATAGCTGCAGCGCTAAATAAAGTTAAATTAAAAATAATGAAATCCAAAAGTATACCAATGAATATTAACCTCCGCCTTCCTATAAAAGCAAAAATATTTCTAAACCAAATTGCAGAACGTAAAATCAATTCAACAAGAAATGAACTTGATAAATGTTTTTTTACAAACAAGTGCATTGCATTATAAAAATATTTAGTTTCATCTAAACTGCTTCTCCTGGTACTTTCTCCCTTATAATGAATAATTTGTGTTGAATGTACGTAAAAAACTTTTAAGCCGGCATTTTGAATCCTGTAACAAAGATCAAGATCTTCCCCGTACATAAAAAATTCTTCGTCTAAACCTCCCACTTTTTCATAAGCTTCTCTTGTTAACATCATAAAAGAACCTGAAACAGCATCAACTTCGTAAGTTTCATTTTCATTTAAGTAAGTGAGGTTATACCGTGCAAATAAACGGCTTTTAGGAAAAAGTGAACTTAACCCTGTAACTTTGCAAAATGCAGTCCAGGGCCCTGGAAAACTCCTTCTACATGCAGGTTCGAAGGTACCGTTAGGATTTAAGATTTTACAACCGGCTAAACCAACACCTGGATTAGACTTAAAAAAATCAATCATTTTTTGGAAAGTATCTTCACTCACGACTGCATCGGGATTGAGTAAAAGAAGATACTCCCCTTTGGCTTCTGATAAACCAATATTATTAGCTTTACTGAATCCTAAATTTTGCTTGTTAACTATTAACTTAATTCCTCCAAGTGGTAGAAACTTTTCTCTTATAAAATCAACACTGCCATCTTCTGAATGATTATCTACTATAATAATTTCTGTTATAATATTGCATGCAGCTTTTTGAATGGAATAAATTAAATTCTGAAGAAATTCTTTTACATTATAATTTACTATAATAATCGAAAGTTCGGCGTTAGTTATTTGTAATTGGTTATTGGTCATTATTCATTAACCTGCCAGGTGAAGCTGAAAGTAAATCTGATCGTTAGTAAGTGATCATATGAATTTTGTCCACCCATTTTGATTTTTAAAGTAATCCTAATATACTTCTAAGTCTTAATTTCCAAACCATAAAAATAGCTTCACGAACTATTTTTTTAGACATTTTAGAAGATCCTGCGGTTCTATCAATAAAGATTATAGGAATTTCGCCAATTGTAAAACCTTTTTTCCATGCTTTAAAAGTAATTTCTATTTGAAAGGCATAACCGTTAGATTTGATATTATTGAATTCTAAAGCTTCAAGAACTTTTTTCTTAAAACATTTAAATCCACCGGTAGCATCATGAATGGGTAAGCCGGTTATCACCCTAGTATAAAAATTGGCAAAGTAACTTAACATTAATCTTCTCATAGGCCAGTGAACAACATTTACGCCCATTTTGTACCGGCTACCGAGAACAAGGTCATATTGCTCGGAAGCCTTTAGAAAATTTTTAATTTCTCTCGGATCATGCGAATAATCTGCATCCATTTCAAAAATAAAATCGTAGTCTTTCTGCAATGCAAACCTGAATCCCTCAACATAAGCAGTACCTAGACCCATTTTTTGCGGACGTCTAATTAAGTTTACCCTTTCCGAAGTTTTTGATAGTTCTTCAACATAGTCTCCCGTTCCATCCGGAGAATTATCATCTACAATTAAAACATCTGCTTTATTATACCTCCCAAGAATATCCGGAATCAGCTTCTGAATATTTTCAAGCTCGTTATAGGTCGGAATAACAATTAAAATTTTCTGTGTCATAGTTGATGGTTGTACACTAAAATTTTTGTAAAGCGCAGATCGCCTTGAGCATTAAATTATTTATAGTGTCCTTTTGCAAAAAGGACAACAAAGATTGTTCTAAACAGTATTTTAAAGTCCATTCTTAAGGACATGTTTTCAATATAAAAAAGATCATACCTTAATTTTATTTTCACATCTTCTACGGTTTCATCATATTTGTGTTTTACCTGTGCCCATCCTGTAATACCGGGCCTGACTTTTAACCTTCTTTTATAATATTTTATTTCTTTAGAAAGCATTTCAACAAAATAAGGTCTTTCAGGTCTTGGCCCAACTAAGCTCATTTCGCCTTTTAGTACATTATACATTTGGGGGATCTCATCGATCCTCACTTTCCTTATAATTTTTCCAACTTTAGTAATTCGAGGATCATGCTTTTGTGACCATACTGGTCCTGTTAGCTTTTCTGCATCATTAAACATTGAACGAAATTTTACTATTTTAAAAACAATATCATTCATCCCGCAACGAGTTTGTTTAAAAAATACCGGACCTTTACTATCTAATTTTATTGCGATAGCAGTTGGAATAGTAACCGGCAGTGTTATTATTAAAATTAAAAACGATACCACAACATCAATTAATCTTTTTAACTTTTTTTCCCATTCAGGCATTAATTGAGGCATTATATCAATAAGAGGAAGCCCATATATTTGGGAAGTTCTTGCCTGTCCGCTTAAAATTTCATATAAATCAGGAACAATTTTAAGGCCCACATTTTTGGGTTCGCATTTAGCAATCAAATCTATAAGAATGTCATTATCGCTTTTATCAAGAGCAATTATAACTTCCTTAGCGTTTGTATCATCAATAACTTTAGAAGTTTCATCTATAAAACCAAGCACGGGAGTTTTATTATACTCTTTCCCGACAGCTGTACCATTTACAGAAATATATCCCTTAATGTCTAATCCTAAAGCTCTATAATGCAAAATCTGATCATGAACTTCATGGGCTTTTTTATTAAATCCAACAATCAAAGCATTCTTTCTACCATAGCCTTTTATTAAAAGATTTCGCTGTATACTTCTGATTACTATTCTACCAAATCCGACAAGCAATAAGAATAATCCCCAATAGATAAATATTAATATCCTGGTAGAAGAAGAAATTCCATGAAGGTAATCATCGATAAAGATTAAGAAGAATAATATAAAAATGCCTACAAATGAAGCCTTAAATAGAGTTGCCAGTTCATCAAATCTAGAGGCTGCAAACCAGGTACGATACATTCCGACAAAAGTAAAAATAATAATCCAGTAGAAGTACATTACCATCATTGTTAAAGGAAATTCCGGAACGGTTAATAGTTTAAACCACCCGGTTTGTACTCTAAAGGCAAAATATAAAATCCACGCAAGATTGATAGTAAAAAAATCAATAAGAAGGACTAATATTTTTTCAGTATTTTTATTCATTATTATCGATAATAAAAGGGCTAAAATTATTGCTTTATGCTATTCATTTACGAATGCAGTAATACAAAACAGTTGTCCTATAATTTCCGATTCATATCTCTTAAACCCAGCTTTCTTAATTAATTCATCGAGCTGCGATTCGGAATAAAAAAATACAGGGCATCCCCTTAATAAAAGCCTGATTTTTCTTACTAAAGCACGCCATGTTGCAGAACGCGGAAAACTGAAAATTACACGATCTCTAGATACATCATGCATCTTTTTAATAACATCAAAGGATTCTCTAATATAATCATACAATCCAATACCTATAACAACATCATATTTTTTGTCCGAATTAAAAGTTAAAAGATCACCGACAAAAAAACTACAACGTTCCATTACGTTCTCTTTTTCAGCTCGATCTTTGCAAATTTTTATCATATTGCTGGAAATGTCAATTCCTGTTATTTCCGAAGCATTGTTTTTTGCAAATTCAATAGAGTAAAGCCCTGTACCGCAGCCCACATCAAGGAAAGTTTTACCTGCAATGGGTTTACTCTTTTCAATTGTAAAATTGAAACGGGCATACATGTCCCATCTGAATTTCTTATCAAGCCAATTGGAAAAGCTGCTTTTACCATGTGTATAAATTGAGTCAAATGATTGAACTTCTTTATCCCAATACCTTTTTTGTATATCTAGTTCACCATTCATAAATTTAAAGTCTCCTTTATGGTTTGAAATTCAAAGTCTGATAATAATTTTCCTAACCGTTTTTCAGTGTTTTCGAGGTTATAATAGTGCCTGATTTTTTTAGAAAATGGAAGAGTCCGTTTTGGTTGACCAGGATCTACTTCCCATGGATGAATATAAAAGATTACCGGTCTACCCTGTTTGTTGCATGTATTTATTAATTTTTTTGTGATGCTATATGGAAAAATTCTGAAATAGCCACCACCGCTGCAGGGAACTTTTTTACCAAATATTTCTGCTACACTTAGTGGTACTTCAGTTATACCATTGAGTTGATGAATATTTAGATCAGAGTCATTAATACCGTAATCAGGATGAAAACCTACCGGAAAAACCGAAGAATCGTATTTTATACCGTTATCTTTTAAAATCGGCAGCGCCCACATTGTATTTTTAGTTATTGTAAATGATGGTGCTCTAAATCCGATTATTGACTGGTTTGAAACAGAAGCAGTCACTTCAAAAGCTTTTTTTATGTCATCCTCAAATTCTTTAGGGATCATTTGGGTTATTAAAGAATGTGAATATCCATGAGTTGCAATTTCATGTCCGTCTGATTCAATTTCCTTAATCAGATAAGGTACTTTTTCAGCAATCCAGCCAAGTACAAAAAATGTTGCTTTAGTATTATGCTTTGAAAGCAACCGAAGAATTTTTCTAGTATTATCAACAACCCGCAGCTCCTGTTTATTCCAGTCTTTTATGTTAATACGATGGTTGTATGCACAGAACCAATCTTCAAGATCCACTGTGAATATGTTCTTCATAACATGTTTTATTAAATTTCAACAATAAATATAATGAAAAATTATAAACAGACTAAAGATAAAATCTGGTGTAAAAAATGTTTAATAGATTAACTAATTGAAAGATTTCCAGTTATATAATAATACACATGATTTTATAGGATTGGGGATTTATCTAGGGGTAGATTCCCAATGCCCTGTATGCTTCTTGAAAAGAAATTTTATAAAACCTACAATAAGTGCTGTATTAATCATACCGAAATAAAAAGGAATACTGAAAACTCTATAATAAATTCCTCCCTTCATTAGCAAAAAGCCAATTAAAGAAAAGGAATAAAAGAATATTTGAAAAATAAGAGACCACGTAAAAAAAATACCATTGTTATATAAAATTACATTTATTAAAAAAATAAATAATAAAATAATAGGGGTAAACCATCTAATTATTTTGTGCGACCATAATGCATAAGATATTAACATATCCTTATTAAAAAGTAAATCTTTGAAATAAAACAATGTTTGAAAATTAGTAGCTGAAAACCTGACCTTCCTCCTAAATTCATCACTTATCTTTTGGCTAATTTCTTCGGTAGCAAAAGCTTCATGTTCAAATAAAAATTTGTATCCTTGATGCAATACAGATAAGGGAACAAATAGATCATCTGTAACCGCTTTTGAAGTCGGGATTACTTTAAACAATTTTCTTCGCATGGCGAAGAGACCGCCATTAGCACCAATCTGTATACCACATTTACCTTCATGGCGTTTTAAATAATTTTCATAATCCCAATAGTTTTGTTCTTCAACATCTTTTCTAAAGAAAAATTTGGGTTTAGATAAAATTAATCTACCGCTTACTCCACCGATTTTAGAATTACTAAAATGAGGCAAAATTTTTTTTAGCATATTCGTATCGAAAACAGTATTAGCATCTGTAAAGACTAAAATTTCATTCTTTGCTATGCTTACCAGATCATTTAATACGGAAGCTTTACCACGCCTTTCTTTAAAAGAATAAAACTTCAGCCAAGTATATTTCTCTTTTAATTTCAAAAGAATTTCATTTGTTCTATCGTTTGAATTATCAGAACCTACTAAAACTTCAATTTTATTTAAATCATAATTTAAAGACGTGATATTATTAATCCTGCTTTCAATTACCTTTTCTTCATTATATGCAGAAATTATTATTGAAACATTAGGTTCGATAGATATAGTATTTTTAAAGTCTTTAAAGAATATTGAAATAAATTTTATCACGATTGGATAAAGAAGGTAAGAATGGATCAAAAGAAATAAAAGAAAAAAGAAGACAAATTGGAGGAAATAAATCATCTACCGTAATTTACCTGAAATTGTAAAAATATATAGACAATATTAGTCTTTTTTTATTTTAATTAAAAAGCATATATCCAAAGAATATATATTGATTCTTAGTTGAAGATTAAAAAATAAAGTTCAGATTTAGTAAATTTCAATAACCCATAACATTAACCACCTGAATTATAAGGAGGGTCGATGGTAAATACTATAAATTTAATGCCTATAATTCCAAAACTTTGGAAACCATAAAAATCAAACATCTGCAAGATCAATTTTTTAAATGATTTTTTACCTAGTGGCGCCGGGATTATAACTTCAACAAGGTTGAATTTATAAGAAAAATTTTTTTTCAACAATTCCTTAAAAAAAATTGGCACATAAAATGGATCGTTTTGAGTAACTAAAAGGATATTTAACATATAATCATACTTTTCGGTTATAATTAATTCTGAAATATTTTTTATTATTAAACATTTTTGATTTTCAAAATAAGAAGAACTCCATCTTTAGTTCCTCTCCATAAAGAAGAAAAAGATTTTTTTAAGTTAGATCTTTTGTTAGGATTTATAATAAAAGATTGAAACATCTTTAATGATTTTAATAAGGACACTAAAACAGAAAAAAAAATTACGTATAAGCGGTAAAGGAAAAAATAGTCACGAAAGAACCACAGCCGGTTACGTGTATAATAGTAAGAATATAATGGAGTAAATTCATCCCAGGCCTTCCCTCCGCCACTCTTATGATAGATAATAGATCTATTATTATATACAATTTTAAAATATTTTCTTACCCGCATTGAAAAATCAAGATCTTCTAAATACATAAAAAACTTTTCGTCAAAAAAACCAACTTTTTTAAATACTTCACTTCTAACCAGCATAAAGCATCCTTCGGCCAAAGAAATCTCCCTTTTTACATTGGCATATTCTTTACCGCTCTTACCTTGAAACTCCGCTACTCCCGTGCATTTTAAAAAATCGACTCTTCCTCCGGCGCAATAGATAGTATCGGGATAGTCTTTATAAAAAACTTTACCTGAAACAATACCCACAGAACTATCTATCATATCTTCTAACATTGGTTCTAGAAAATTTTCAGAAACTATTGTATCATTGTTTACCAACAATATAAAATCTGCATCCTTTTGTAAGGCGTCCCTAATACCAAGATTCATTCCCCCGGCAAAACCTTTATTTTTTCCGGAAAAAATAAAATGAAGTTCCGGATATTTTTTATTTAACAGTCTTCCGCTACTATCAGTTGATGCATTGTCAACTAAAATTATATTAATAACATTGTACTTTGCTTTTTTTAAAGATTCGATACAATTTATTGTATCGTTATAACCATTATAATTAAGAACTACCGCATAAATTTGAGACTTATTCTTCATTTAATAAATTCCGGAGCTTGCCCGAAATAATTTTTATTATAGTCTTCAGAAGCTTGAATTAATATTCTGTAATATTTTTTGTTTGTAAAAAACCATAAATTCTTTTTTATAATTAAGACTATTTCAAAATAAAATTTTGCAATAAATCCGAAGTGAAGATTAATTACTAATCTCCTATTTCTTATTGAATAATAAACCATTCTTGGAGTACGTTTATCTTCGCCTCTAGCTTTGTGATAAATAACTGCATTAGGAATATAAAGTATTTTCATATTCTTTCTGATTGCCCTGGCAGAATACTCAATATCATCCAAATAGATAAAAATTTTTTCATCTAGATAACCAAGTTTTGGTATATCTTTTAATCTTATACACATGTAACAACCACTTACAAAGTCAATCTCCCTTAATTCATCATTAAGCTCAATATCTTCCCTTTTCTTACGATAATGTAAATGAATAGCCAATCCTCTAGATTGAATAATTTTACCGCCATCATACCATATTAAATTCTTTTGCGGATAATAAAAAATTCTTCCTGTACCCAATGTAAAGTCTGAGTTTTTATCCATTTCGGTTATTAAAACTTTAAAAGTTTCCGCAGATTCAATAATTGTATCATTATTAAGGAGAATAGCATAGTTATAATTATTATTTACGGCATATTTAATTCCTACATTATTACCCCCTGTAAACCCAAGGTTTTTATCCATCCTCAAAATTTTAATATGTGGAAATGCTGAGCTTAACTTTTCAAATGATTCATCAATTGAGCAATTTTCTATTACAAGAATATTTGTATCGTTAATGTTATTTCGTTTTAAAGAACCGATACATTCATAAGTATCCTGCCAATTGTTATAGTTTAGTAAAATAATTAAAAAATCTTTATCCATACATCAGACGGTATAATTTGTTTTTATATAAAATGAGTAAAATTTTAATAATTTCGATCTAAATAACAGAATATTATTGGTTTCTAAAAATATAATTCTATTATGACTCTTTCCAAATGGTAGGTAATTTTTCCTCTATTTCAATTTCTCCAAAATTTTTTGTTTTCTTTGAGCCATATTTTTTAACCCAGGCAGCCATTTTTTCTATTCCATCTTCTAAGTTTGTTTTCGTTTTAATATTAAAAACCCTATCAACTTTTTCATGGGAGGAATATGCATGAACAACCTCATTTCTTGGTTCCAGATATCTAAGTTCCGGCTCAGAATCCATAGCATTTTTTACTTTTTCAATCAATTGCTTTATACTATAAGGTATATCTGCTCCCACATTAAATATTTCATTATATGCCTTTTCAACCTTTATTGATTTAGCTATAACCGGCGCCACATCGCCAATATAGCTAAAAGCTCTCGTTTGCTCTCCATTACCAAAAATAGTTAATGGTTTTTTTTGCAGGATTTGGTTCATAAAAATTCCTATCACGTTCCTATACTTATCACCAATATTTTGTCTTTCACCATAAACATTATGAGGCCTGAAAATTATATAGTTTAAGCCGAACATATCATGTGAAATTTTTAATTCCTGTTCGACAGCAAATTTAGCAATACCGTATGAATCTTCCGGCATTGGGATTATTTCTTCAGTCATGGGTAACTGGTTCTTTCCATATACAGCTATTGAGGAAGTAAAAACAAAACATTTTACTTTATGGATAATACTTTGATTAATTAAATTTACACTTCCAATTAAATTGTTATTATAATTAAATCTTTTAATAAAATGGCTAAGGCCTTCCGCTGCATATGCTGCCAGGTGAAATACATATTCAATATTGTTCTTGGTGAATATATTTTTTATCAATTCATAATCGTATATATCTCCCTTGATAAAGTTTGCTCCTTCATTAATATTCCGTTCAAATCCCCCGCTTAAATCATCTATTACCACTACTTTTTGACCATCCTTAATCAGTTCATCTACAACGTGAGAACCAATAAAACCAGCTCCCCCGGTTACCAAAATGCTCATTTATTTTATTCCTTTAATATATCTTTAATTTCTATTTAATTTACCTAGTTTATTTCTTCTATAATCAATATAGCCTAATATAAAATATTCAATTTTTTTTAATTTATTTTTTTCAAACAAGATTGCTTTCAAAACACTCTTCCAAAAATCCTTATTATCTTGAACGAAAAAACCCGGAATAATATCTTTATAGTCTCTTTTTAAATAAAATCGATTTCTTGTCCTGTAATAATGCCTAAGTGCTGAATGATTGCTAGGGTATACCTTTCTGAAAATTAAATTTTTTTCTTCAGGGTTACCCAACCTATGTGTTAAAAATGTATTGTAACAAATATAAATTTTGTATCCCATCTTATTTAATCTTAAACAAAATTCATGATCAACATAGTCTATAAAGAAATCCTCCCTGTACCCACCGGCAATTTTGAAAATATTTATATCAACTAAATTGCCTGATGTCCATGCGGAAAAAACCTGTTTGCATGGTCTCATATTTTTATAGTCAATGTTCTTACCTAGGGGATATTTAAGAACCGGAGATACTGCTGCGATTTTATTATCATAAGAAAAACACTCTAATAGATTTGATATCATGAAGGGAGAAGCCTCACTGTCCTGATCCATTGTTAATAAATAGTCATATCCTTCTTTTATTGCTTTTTGTACTCCAATATTTAATGCAGCTGCAATTCCAATATTTGTTTTATTCCAAATATATTCTGCTTTATTAAGTTTTTTAACCTTTTCAACTAATGAATGATTAACGTTATCTGAATTATCAATAACATATAATTTATCTAGCTGATTTATATACGTTTGAATATTACCAATTAGATCTTCCGGAGGATAATACAGAATAACAATTCCTGCGATCTTCAAAATAACATTTTGCATTAGGTTTCATTTTTATTAAGAAGTTCATCTGAAAGTGATACAACACGCATAATATTTTCAGAATTATAAAACATATCTTTTGCTTTTTTATAACCATTTTGAGCCAACCGATTACAAAATTCTTCGTCCAATATTAACTTTAAAATTTTTTTAGCTAAATCAGAAGCATCGCCTTTTTTAAAATAAAGTCCATCTTCATTATCAATTATATAATCTTTTGCATGTTTTATGTCTGAAGTAATTACAGGTTTTTTTAATGCCCATGCTTCAACTATTGGTCTAGAAAAGTGTGATTCGTTAAACGGTGAAACTAAAACATCTGACAAGGAAATCAATTCTTTAACCATCTGAATATATCCCAGTATCTTTATGTATTCTGCCAAGTTATTTTGTTTAATATAGTTATAACAAAATTTATTAAAAAATTCATAATGATTATATCCTGCTACGACATAATAAACATTTTGAGTACTGTTAAGTATTATCTTTAAAGATTTTATAAACTCCAAAGAGCCTTTTGCAGGTTCAAGTCCGCCCAACATTAATATTATCTTTTTATCCAAAGGTATGTTATATTTCTTTTTAAGTAAATGTGTTTCAATGTCTTTTATAAAGTTTTGTTCGTCAAGAAATTCAGGTATTATTTTTATTTTCTCGATATATCTGTTAAAACCTATTATCTGTTCAGATTCACTCTTAGTAATCGGGAAAATGTAATCATTAAAACTTGTAAGCAATCTAGATAATAAATATTTTCTAATCCCGAACTTTCCTTTTAAAAAAGGACTTCTTATGTGAGTCATTGTATACCTTCTAGTTAGTTTACCAGCAATGGCAAACTGAGCTAAGACATACTCGTTAATATATATAATGGATGGATTGTTTTGTTTAATAATATTTATTCCCCAAAATAATCCCTTAAAAAACCTAACTATTGTTAGCATTAGGAAAAACATACCTCGGCGTGTATAAAAAGGGTAAATATTAGTAAAATGTAAATCAAGTTGGTAAGATGACTTAAATGATACAAGATCAATTTTAAACAATGATTTGAATTTGTCGGCAATTTCACCTTTTTTTGCAGTTGCTACCATTACCTTATAACCGGAGGATAGAAAGGCTTTTATTAAATAAATTAAACTTATTGTAGATCCAGAAAAAATTGCATCATGATCTATAAATAAAATACTTTTCGCTTTCATTTGCAGTTCTACCCCTCCTGCGATTTTCCAATAAATTGAATTAAATTTTGCTGTTCTTCCTTTATCCTTTGTGAAAATCTCCTTTTAAGAAATTTATTACAGATTTTTAGAGCCTTGTAATATTCGCCGGTCCTTTCCAAAAGAATAGAATAAAAGTAATATGAAAATTCAATATGATGTATGTATTTACCTGGGCGAATGAATTGATGTAAACGGAAAATAATGATATACAATAAGATTGGGATGCTTGTTAATATTTGAAATTTTCTTTTTAGTGTTAAGATCAGCTTACTGTTTTTTTGTAAAGAAAATAAATAGTCTCTGATATAAAATGTTGTAGCTTTTTGCCGCTCTAAAAATACTTTTTCCACATTCGCAAATGATACATTTCCATTTTTGTTGGATTTATAAAAACTCCCGAGGACAATGGGGATATGAAGCAGTTTATATTTTCGGGAAATATTCAGATGGAATTCATGATCACCGCATATCTCAAATGATTCATTAAACCATATATTATCCTTAAAATGGATATAACTTCTCCACATCGGCTGAGACAAAACTAAAGCATGTTCAAGATGCAGAAGGGGGTCAAATTTAGGCAAATCAACTTTGTTTTTTTCAAATTTCGAATTGAATTCTTCATTAGGAATATTAGTATAATATTGATCGGCATATACCAACCCCACATCTTCATTATCCAGCAAAGCTTTTGATAGTATTTCAAATGCATCTTTTCTTAATCTATCATCAGTATTAGCATTAGTAATAAATTGCCCTGTTGAATCTTTAATCCCTCTATTCCAGGCTTTATAAATAGATTCTCTTTCTAATGTTTTTATATACTTTATATTTTTATGATCTTTAATATATTTTTTTACAATTCTCTCCTCATTCTCCTGGGAACCGCTATTTACAATTACAATCTCTAAATCATCAACAATTGTTTGTTGAAAAAGATCTAAAATTTTCCCTTCTATAAATTTCTCAGAGTTGTAAGTAGAAACAATTGCCGTGACTAATGGAGTTTTCATTATTAAATGAGAATTTTAATTGTGATGCTAATTATTGACCAATGGAATTATTTTTATCAATTTAATGAAGCCATCTCTATATATCCCCAAATATCATTGAAGAAAAATTGCTATTATCCATATTTTTGTTTTAAAATAATGTACATATTATATTGAGTGCACATTTGCCGCTTGGTTCACGATTTCAATTCCTAATTTGATTGTAAAAACATCTCTATGCATTTTAACCAAGAGGGCTTTTTACTAAACAGATGGCTTGGAAATTTCAGTTTATTATTTAATACTAATTTTTTAATCATCAAAAGATTGCTTTTAATATTAAAGAATAAATACACATTTTCCTCAGACTCTGAATTTATTTATTCTGCTTTTTTAGATAAAGATTTTAGTTAATATATTTTCAATTCTTTGATTACTTCCCGAATATTTTATTATATCATCTTTGGAAATAAGCTTTAATAGCCGGATAAAAATAATATCAAAAAATAAAAGGATTAAGGGCAAAATAAAAATTTCTAATAATTCATTTTTTATTAAAATATTTATGATAAAAGCTATACTCATTAAAATTATAAATAACAGTATAGTCTTAGAAAACTGATTAAAATTGTTAAAAATTAAGCTTTGCATATATCTTTTCTGGTAATATATAGATAAAGTAGTAGAAGATAAAATTGCACAAACATTCCCTAATATTGCTGCCATAAAACCTAAGCTTTTATAAAATAAAAAGAATAAAATAAGATTAACCATAACATTTAGACTTTGCAATATTATTGTCTTTTCGGGTTTTTTTAATGTAAGGTACTGATATAAGGGGACAACAATAATGGCAAGTAAATTAGCTGAGACAATCAGAATCATACCTATATAAATCTCACTTATATCATTTTTCAGCCAAATTCTAACAAACCCGGGAATTATAAACACTATAATACTTATGACTAATAAAATTACGTAAATTAATTTTTGTTCTATATCATGGATCAAATTTCGAATTATTTTTTCATCCTTTAATTTTGATATAAATGGGAAAAGGGGATACAACAATTTGATAAGTATATTCCATATTTGGGTTCTAACTTTAAGAATAATGTCAAAATAACCAACTTGAGTTACACCCAAAAATGAAGAGATCAGGATTTTCGTCAAAGGTTCATAGAAGAAGTTAATTATTTGTGTAATATACAATTTATATGTATAACCAATTTGCTTTTTTAATGATCTCCTTATATCAATAAGGTTGAAGTTTAAGGAAAGTTTCCCCCAATGTTTATTTGTACTTATCATTAATAACAGAAGCCAAAAAAGAATACTGAGAAAAATACCTAAACCTATCATTTTTAATGAACCAAATAAAAAAATTGCCGAGATTGTTAGTGTCCAGTAACTTGCTTGATAGATAAATTGATAAATGCTTGTTAAATAAATTTTTTGCAAAGAATCAAGAATGGCTACAGGGATCTGTCCGAGGAATTGGAAAACATTTCCAATTATTAAAAAGTCAAAAAAATATTTAGTGTCGTTATTAATAAACTGGACAGGTATCTTTAAAATATTTTTTAGAATAAACTCATTAAACAATAAGCCCAGTAAAGTGAATGGTAAAACCACTAAAATCAAAAGTGAAGAAGCAACTACAACATCGATATCTGATTCTTTACTTTTACCTTGTTCTGCCAAAAATTTAATTAAACCAGAATTTATCCCTAAACCTAAAAATACACTGAAACTATTAACTACCAGTATTAAAGAATAAATTCCATACAGCTCAATACCTAGTTTTTTAATAAAAACAGGAACAGCTATTAGTAAAAGCAAAGTTCCGATAAATAATTGAGCACCACCTGATAAAGAGTTAATTATGAGTTTTTTTCTCATTGCTCCATTGCATCTAGTGGTATTCTTGAATAATGTTCAGATTTCAAACAAATAAGCTCTTCGGCACTACTTTCTTCCGCATTAAAAAATTTTAACTTTTTACCTTTAAGTTCATATACCTGGTAGTCCAGATTTATTAGAAAATCTAACATATCTTTTAATTTAAATCTTTTATTGACCTGTGTATATCTATTATATTCACAAAATATTATTGGAGCTGATTTTTTACTCAAAATATTTTTAGCCCCTTTTAACACAAGGTAATCAGCCCCTTCAGTATCAATTTTTATAATATTTACTCTTGTAATATTTTCCCTTCTACAAAATTCATCAAGAGTTATTACTTTAATCATTTCTTCTTTAATTATCTTCTGCATTGGATTTTCTCCTAATGAGTTATAGGCATCATCTTCACACAAATAAAAAAGCGTATCACCCTCAAGATCACTAACTCCTGCAGTAATAATTTTGATATTTACTAACTTATTTAATTTAAAATTATCTAATAATCTTTTTTGAGCCCATTCTGCCGGTTCAAAAGCGAATACTTTACCATTTATTCCAACCTTTTTTCCTGCAACAATTGAATATATACCTATATTAGCTCCAACATCAAATATAATATCGCCTGAATTTATTATTTCCTTAAAAAAAAGGATAGTATTTGTTTCAAATTTATTAAGATAAAATCTGCAATCTACATCTTTACTCAGATCCAATTTAATTAAAAAACCAATATTGCTTTTAAAATAATACTCATGATAAGGCAGAAATAATATCCTCAAAATTTGTAAAATTTTCCTTTTACCTTGAGTATCAATTAATTCCTTTATTCTATGTAATTTATTCAGTATCTGGAATCTCATTTTTATTAAATTTTTGAATTAACTTAAAATTTGCAATTGATAAGCCTAAAATAATTCCCCAAACCATAAGTAATGTTCCCCACAACCAAGCATCGGTAACAATCATTGATAGAGAAATATAGAATGAAATCCAAAAAATAGTTAAAGAATAATACCATTGGGTTTTTGTCTCACTTTGCCTAAGATTCTGTTTTGCAAATTTTAATGTTTTAAATAGAAATATCAGAAAACCAATAAAACCTAGTAAGCCGGCTTCTGCTAAAAGGGCAAGAATTGTTGTATGAGCCGTTAATCCTTTTACAAACATTTCATACAGTATTGGATTTATAGTAGAATAATTAATTGATGTAAATGGAAATGAATAATACCCTATCCCGATTAAAGGATGTGCCGTAAAAGCATTCCAGGCAGTAGTCCAAATAAGATATCGGGTTGCTATTGAATTTATATTTGAAACAGTAATCTCTTTGTTTGAATGCGTCGCAAGGTTAACTCTTTCATAAGTACCAGGATTTATATCTTTCAACAAAAAAACAATGCCAATTAAAAATAAAAATGAAATTATTACAATTAAAATCATATTTTTTTTCTTTATTCCAATTCTTTCGGAATTAAAGCATGCATGAATCATTATTGAAATTATAGTAATACTGGCAACTATCCATATTCCTCTAGTTTGTGTAAAAATTAATGCACATGTTAAGATAAAAGTCCCTAAACCATATTTAAACCTTTTATTTTTATTATAAATAAAACCAATAAAACATATTATTAAGGCAACATTTACTAAATCCACATACATTATATTTGCAAATCCAAAGACTCTTTTTCCGGTTGTCAAGGCCAGATAAATAACATCTATTCCATTAATCAAAGCCATTAAGACATATAATTTTAATATCTTCTCTATATGCGAATATTTGGAAACAAATATGGAAATTATTGTAAACACGAAAAAAAATGCAAATACCCTATATGAAAGAAACATTGAAAACAAAATAACCCCTGAATTAAAATAAGAAGGAATAATTGCTACAATAAAAATAAGAAAGTATGGCAGTATAGGATTCTTGATTTCACTTAATTTAAATTTATAATTTATAAGAAATGAAATTAATATAAAAATTGAAAAGTATACAGAAATTGCAAAATAGTAATAGATTATCCCTATAAAGATCGAAATTATAAAAAAAAACAATATTATTCTGAAATTTAGGATAAACGCTGATGAAGCAAGAAGTAATAATAAAAATAAAATTGTGAAATCAGCAAGCTGGAAATAACTTGAATAAATTAAAAACAAGACTATTAGAACAACCGCACCAAAAATCTTTATATAGCTTAAAAAGGATTGCGGGTGCTCATTATATACTATGTTGCCATTTAGCAAAAGATAATACCTTTAATTATGTTTCTTGAACCTTAATTGTTCTTTTACTTTTTTAAGCTTAGGATTAGTGGAATTACTATAAATATCTCTTAATACCAAATACAAAATAAAAAGGATACAGACAATTAAAGTTGATATAAGTGAGAATAAAACTCTTGGGGGATAAAATTTTTTTTCTGGAATTGAACCGTGATCTATTATTTGTAAAATAGGCATATTCTTTTGTTCTTCAAATTTTGCTTGTTCTAAAAGCGGGACAACAATTTTCAATATAGAATGATATATTTCTACATCTCTATAATGTCGCAAATAGTTTTTGGCTCTTAAAGGTAATGATTTATAAGGTAGAAGAATACTATTTTTTTCTCCTTTTTGTTTAATATTTTCTATCTCATTTTTATACAAATCCCATTTAGTCTTCATTTCATTAAGCAATGGAGAATCTTGCGGTAACGTCTCTTTCAAAAAAGAAAATTCAAATTTTTTCTCTAGTAAATTAGCATCTAATTCCGAATAAGCTCCCATAATCAATTTTAATTGTTCCTCAGCTTCAAACATTCCGGATTTTTCCTGATATTTTTGTAAAGAATCTTCAGCTGCAGCAAGGCTTGCATTTATTTCTTTATATCGTTTTGTTATAAATTCAAGATTATTTCTTGATTTACTAATATTAAGATTTATTACAGTTCGATTAAGGCTTTCTAAGAGATAGTTTACCATATCAGCGGCTATTTTAGGAGAACTGGCGTCTACAGTTATTTCATATGCACTCTGATCGTTTTCTTCAGCATTAATATGCTTCTTTAAAATTTTTATCGTCTTTTCTTTACTATCTTCATTATAGTCCTTCATTAAATTAAATTTATTTATCATATCTTCTAAAAAAGATCTGCTATATATAATAGTAGTATATAAATCAGTTTCTGAAGTCGGCGTACCCCCTCCCAATCCCAAAGGTAAATTTTTAAGATCCTTAAATAACCCCGACAAACTTGACAGAGATGTCTCTCCTGAAGGGATTATTACAGCTTTTGACTCATATTGTGGAGGAATAAGAAAATAGATTAGAAGATATGAAACTATAAGAGTAACTATAAAAACGGTAATTAAAAGCGTTTTTTGTTTTAGAATTATTAACAAATAATCCAAGAGGTCAATATTACGATCTTCTGCCATTTTAATATCTGTTTAGTGAAAAAAATAATTTGTAAATTTAACACATTTACAGGACATATCGCAATATAATTAGAAGGTATACGCTAAATCCCAGCTATTTACAAACAAGGGGTGAACTGCTCTATGAAATTTTTTTATTACTAAAAAGTGCCAAAATTTATTTGATTAAAATCATTTTCTTCACTGAAGAATAATTATCTGCTTGAAGTTTATAGAAATAAATTCCGCTTGGTAAATCGTCAGCATCAAATTTAACTTCATAATTCCCTGCATGTTTTTCTTCATTGACTAAAGTAGCAACTTCTCCTCCTAGGATATCATAAACTTTAAGGGATACAAATGAAGTTTTAGGAATTGAATATTCTATTTTTGTAGCAGGGTTGAAGGGATTTGGGTAATTTTGTTTAAGATTAAAATATTTTGGCAAATCTGTTGACATCAGATTTGGAATTAATGAAACATTATTAGAATCGAAAAATGTTGTAAACACACCATAATATCGGGTACCTGCAAATATATATCCATTTGAATTGATTGCTAATGATAATAAATTTAAACCTAAACCTAAATTTGGTAAACCTGTATTTTTTGGAGTCCAGCTATTACTACTATCTTTCAACTCAAAAACACTGCCATTATCAATACCAGGTGCAGTCCCTGCATAAATGTCATCGTTAGAATTAATAGCCATACAATAAATTGATAGATTAGTTAAGTTATAATTTATTTGAATCCAGTTATCTCCATTATCGGTAGAACGAAAAACTCCTTGTCCAGGTAATCCAGCAAAAATGTCATTTCTCGAATTTATTGCAAAAGATTGGATATAACTTCCACTCAATCCATGATTACTTTGCATCCAGCTATCTCCATTATCTGTCGAGCGGAATACACCGTTGCCGGAAGTTCCAGCAAATATATAGTTTTGTGAATTGATTGCTAACGAAATAACTATATAGTTACTCAAACCGTTATATACTTGATTCCAACTGTCTCCATTATCGGTGGAACGAAATACCGAACCATAAATCCCAGCAAAGATGTCACCATTGGAATTAATTGCTAAAGATTGAACGTGAAGATAACTTAAACCATTATTTATCTGAATCCAGTTATTACCATTATTTGTTGACCGGAAAATACCACTTTCATAAGTTCCAGCGAAGATATAATCGTTTGAATTGATTGCTAATGATATAACTGAATAACTGGTTAATCCATTGTTTACCCTAATCCAATTATTTCCATTATTAGAAGATAGAAAATTTCCAGGAAAAGCGGCTGCAAAGATATAATTACTTGAGTTTATCGCTAAAGCTTCTATGGTAGAATTATTTAATCCTTTATCTTTTAGGTTCCAATTTTGTCCATTGTCTTCAGACATATAAATATCGTCAGATGTACCTGCAAAAATCTGATCTTTTGAATTTACCCCTAAACTAATTATGTTATATAATGATGAATTAGATAAACCGTTATTAATTTGGGTCCAATTATCTCCTTCATCTGTTGAGCGAAATATTCCACCTTCTATTGTTCCAGCAAAAATATAATTACTTGAATTAATAGCTAACGATACAACTTGAAAATTAGATAAGCCTGTGTTTGTTTTTTCCCAATTATCCCCATTGTTAGTAGACCGATATACATTGGCAGTATGTGAATTTCCTCCAAAATCAATGTTAGTCCCAGCAAAAATATAATCTTTTGAATTTATAGCTAATGTCAAAATGCTTGGGATAAACAAATCTCCAAAACTAGTATAAGATAAACCATTATTAATTTTAGCCCAGCTGTTTCCATTATCTATAGAACGATACATGCCGTTCATTCCAGTTCCTGCAAAGATATAATCCTTTGAATTTACTGATAGTGATGAAACGATATCCTGTGGTAAACCATTATTTACCTGAACCCAGTTGTCTCCATTATCCATTGAGCGGAATAAACCACTATAAGTTGCAGCAAAAATATAATCCTGTGAATTTACCACCAGAGATACAATAACTACTCCATCAGGCAGGCCTTTATTTATTTGAATCCAATTTCCTCCATCATCAACAGAACGGAAAACACCGCTACTGAATGTTCCCGCAAACACATAATCTTTTGAATTTACTGACAAGCATTGTACGTATGATAATAAACCATTGTTTATTTTAGTCCAGTTTTCCCCATTATCTGTGGACCTGAAAATACCTGCATACTCAATTCCTGCAAAGATGTAATTGTTTGAATTAATAGCTAAGGCAGCTATGACACCACCGGATGGACCCTTAGTCTGTTCCCAAAAATTTTGTGCTAATACATTTAAATTCAAAAGAAAGGCAACAATATATAAACAGGATATTTTTTTCATAATTCCCCTAAGAAATTTCCCTACTATTTTTAAACCTGTTTACAATATAGCAATTTTTTTATTATTTCAAATAGTCAATTATTTATAATATCATATTCAATTTTTATTCCTTAATACATGTCCTTTTATCAAATTTTCCGTTACTAATTTGTTATAATTTTTTAACCTTAAATCCTTGACATTATCATTTTTTACTGTATTTTTGAAATGAAAATAAAGGATGATTTTTTATAGAAGATTTGCTACAGGCATAAAATTTGTGTAATTTTTTATACCAGGGTAGCAAAGTTTTTCCGATTTGAGCTTTCTCTGGTCGGTTTTTTTTTTATTTTATTTCGTTCTTATGAGAAAAATGAAACTTTTTGGAAAGGAATTGCGTATACAGAGAAAAATTTGATACCAATATTGAGGAACCTGTTTTCAATAATAAAAAAAGGAAGGCGAAGATGAAAACCGTAAAAGCAAAAATCGATAATCCTTTATCGGACCTTATAAGTGATGATATTTATGAGCTTTTAAATTCTCACGGTTTAATTGACGAAAAATCGGTAAGAGATTATCAAATAAGAAAGACTTTCAAGCAATTAAGGTCAAATAAAGTCAGTGCAGGGGATGCAATCGATACAATAAGAGAAGAATACCCGTACTTGCAGTTTGATACAATAAGAAAAATTGTTTATCAAATCAGCAAGTAATTTCTTGACTAAAAGACATTAAGAGTTTATATTTAACTGACTCTTTCAAAGGGTTCTCCCCTGCCCTTTGATGGTAACGAGTCGAGCCCAGTGGTACCCCCATCACTGGGCTTTTTATTATACGAAGATTTTTTAAATTGTATTATAAAAAATTCTATTTAAGATTATATCAAAGTTGCATGATTGGATGTATGCATTACTGCATGATTTTCATACAACAATTTCTATTCTTTTAGGTATGAAAAGGAAATTCGATTTAAAAGTTGTAAATTTATTTAGTTAATTTTAAATTTTGCTTATTATAATTTCCGGAGCTCTTATGGCTAAACAAGTAAAAAGAAAAAATATCCGTACTGCAAAAAAGGTAGTTGTTTCTTCACCTTTTAATATTTATTGGAAGAAAAAAAATTATATCTTTTTATTTTTAGGTTTTGTTCTGCTTTTTGCAGGCTACTACTTTATGAGCATAAATCCGTGGAATAGTTTTCCTGCTTTAAATATTTCTCCCGTAATACTCATTATAGCTTATGTTATAATCTTCCCGGCTTCTATTCTTTATAAGGGGAAAAAAGATGCTCAAAAATCAGAAACCGGTGAAGAAAACGTAAATAAAGTCACCGACAAAAAGTAGCAACTTAATATTTATTATTTCTAATTTTAGTGAATCAATTAATCCAAGTTTAATTGACAAGACTTAAAACTGATCAATTGATCGATTTAAACTTGCTGCTATCTATTGAGGGGATAGGACCAGGGAAGATAAGAACATTATTATCAAAATTTAGATCGATTGAAAAAATACTCTCCTCGGATTTTAATTCACTTATCTCTACAAACGGGATCAGCTCAAACCTCGCCAAAAGAATTCAAAGAATTAATTATTCCAGGAAAGATACAAGTTCAACTATAATATCGGAACTTGAAAAGTTAGATAAATTAAAAGCACAAATAATTACTGTTTGGGATAAAGAATATCCGCCTCTTTTAAAAAAAATATATGATCCTCCCATACTCTTTTATTGCATGGGAAATTTTGTAGAGAATGATAATTATTCTATTTCTGTAGTTGGAACAAGAATGCCTACAAATTATGGAAAAATCCAGGCAGAAAAATTCTCTGCAGAATTGGCTGATCAAAAAATTACAATCACCAGCGGTTTAGCCAGAGGAATAGATTCAATTGCACATAAGACTGCATTGAAAAAGAACGGAAGGACAATAGCAGTAATTGGTTCAGGTTTGGATGTAATTTACCCGCCTGAAAATAAAAATTTATTTGATGAGATTGCTGAAAAAGGAGTCATTGTTTCCGAATATAAATTAGGGACAAAACCCGATGCACCAAATTTTCCTAAAAGAAATAGAATTATTTCCGGTCTTAGCTTAGGCTCCTTAATTGTAGAGACAGGTTCTTCAGGAGGCGCTATGCAAACTGCAGCCTTTGCTTTAGACCAAAACAGAGAGGTATTTGCTGTCCCAGGAAATTTGGGAATAAAACAGTCGGAGGGGACTAACTTATTAATTCAAAAGGGGGAAGCGAAACTTGTATGCTCAGCCGAAGATATTTTAGTTGAACTTGAATTAAAACTAAAACCTGTTCTCGGAAAAAATGTCCCTAAAGATAATGTTGAATTAAATCTTTTTGAAGAGAAAATTATCGCCTCATTAAACAACGAACCTCTTCAAATAGACAAAATTGCGTCCACTACAAACTTATCAACTTCAGATTGCCTGGTTCATCTTTTATCTTTAGAATTTAAAGGACTAGTTAAGCAGCTCCCCGGGAAGATGTTTGCATTGTTGTAATATTTCTATATGTAACCAAATATGTGTCATTTTGTTGTCATTAAATAGTCATTTATAGTCATTGAGGTTCTAAAACATTTTAATCATAAAATCAAAGGAGAATATGATGAAATTAGAGGAACTACAAGTTTATCAACTAGCTATGGAAATTGCTGAAAAAATTTGGATAGTAGTCTTAAATTGGAATTATTTTGAAAAGGAAACTGTTGGAAAACAACTGATAAAAGCTGCTGATTCAGTTGCTGCAAATTTAAGTGAAGGATTCGGAAGATATTTTTATAAAGAGAACAGACAATTTTGTTATTATTCACGAGGTTCATTATTTGAATCGAAAACATGGTTGAGAAAAGCTTTCAACAGGAAATTAATTGAAGAAAAAGATTATTTATTGTTCACGGAAGAATTAGAAAAAATTGGCATCAAATTAAATAATTACATAAATACAATTGGTTCTAACAACAATAAAAAATGACAACAAATGACTATAAATGACCTAATGACTAAGAATTAATTATAACGTAAAAATATAATTATACAGAGTACCTATCTGTTAATACTTCTTCCTGTTTTTCCAAAGTGATTTTAATCTTTCCTTCAAATTTTTTTCCTGCCCGATTTCAGTTGGGAAATAATACTGCGAGCCGGTTAATTCATCAGGTAAATAATTCTCCTCAACAAAATGATTAGGATAATTATGTGCATACTTATATTCTTTACCATATCCAATTTCTTTCATCAATTTTGTTGGAGCATTTCTCAAATGAATGGGAACCGGGTAAAGAGGTTTATTTTTTACAACTGATAAAGCAGCATCAATTCCCATATAAGATGCATTGCTTTTAAGAGCAGATGCCAAATAAGTAGTACATTGCGCAAGAATTATTCTCGCTTCAGGCATGCCGATTTTATCAACTGCACCAAAAGCGGCTTCTGCCAAAACTAATCCGTTCGGTGAAGCATTACCAACATCTTCTGATGCAAGAATTACTAATCTCCTAGCAATAAACAACGGATCTTCTCCCCCTTCAAGCATTCTTGCAAGCCAGTACAAGGCGGCATCGGGATCGCTTCCTCTTACACTTTTTATAAATGCTGATATAACATTATAATGTTCTTCCCCTGCTTTGTCATATATTATATTTTTCTTTTGAACAACATTTTCAAGAACTTCTTTAGAAATGTTTATTTGTTCCGAGTTTAATTCCTGTATAACTGCACTTTCAAAAATATTTAATAAAGCTCTCGCATCTCCGCCCGATAAGTATATCAAAAAATCAATATCAATTGAATTGATATTTAACTTTGATAAAAATTCATCCTTAGAAATTGCCAGGTTCAGGATATTTTCAAGATCGGCTTTTGATAACTCTTCAAGAATATAAATTCTTGCTCTTGATCTTAAAGCAGAAATTACTTCAAAAGAAGGGTTCTCTGTAGTAGCTCCAATCAATGTTATTAAACCGGATTCAACAGAATGTAAAAGTGCATCCTGCTGTGATTTATTAAACCGGTGAATCTCGTCAATAAATAAAATTGTTCTTTTATTATAAGATTTATTTTGTTCGGCAATTTCGATAATTGTACGGATATCTTTAACACCGGATGACACAGCACTAAGCCTGTGGAAATCCGATTTTGTTTTTTCTGCTATGATTCTTGCAATTGTAGTTTTACCTGTTCCGGGAGGACCCCAAAGAATAAATGAACTTAGAGTATCATTTTCGATCATCAAACGAATCGGTTTCCCCTTATCTAAAAGTGCTTTTTGACCCTGGAATTCTTCAATACTTTTGGGTCTTGCCCTTTCTGCCAAAGGAACTGTAGGAATGTTTATTTTGTTCATTATTTCTCTTTTACACGAATAACTTTTTCACCTTTGCGTATCATGTGATATTTTTCTCTTGCAGTCTTTTCTATCTTAGCAGGGATCTTTTTTTGAAGTGAATCTATGCTCTTTTCCAAAGCTTTGTTTTCTTTCCTGGTATTTGAAATTTTTTCATTTAAAGATTTTACTTCACTCTTTAGACTCTGGTATTTAAGTATTCCAAATTCATTAAAAAAAAGAAATGCCAAACCGATAAGAAATAAAATTAAAAAAATATAAATTTTTGTTTTACTTTTCAGTTTGGGCATCTATAAACCTTACTTATCGTTATGCAGGCTTAAATCTTTAATTCTATTCGGGAAATTTCGATCCGGCTTCACACTTAGCTAAAACTTAAGGGACTTGCATATTCCTTTTTCCATTTACCATTTAAAAGTTTTTTGTCAGGCATTTACTTTCCAGCTCTTCCATTATTTTCAAATTTATATATCCATCATATCCTGTGACCAAAGGTTCTTCATTCTTTAAAAATGATTTTTGAACTGACTTCAATAAATAATAAAGCTTATTTCCTCGTTTCCTAAATGATCTTTTGGGTTCACCATCGAGCATAATCGTTAATTTTGAAGGAGCGTGTTTTGCACCTATAAATGAATCAACACTAATAGCACCTTTATGCCCTAGTATTTCGATCCGGTTAAATGCTTTTTTTGAATTATAAGAACAGCTAAAATAACCATAACCGTTTTGTTTAAATTTAACTAATGCGGAAGCAAAATCATCAACTCCATCTTTATATACAATATTATCTACAGTTCCGCCAATAATATCAAATTCACCTCCCAGGAATCTTAACAAATCAATTAGATGAGTTCCGAGATCTCTTAAGGCACCGCCACCGCTTAATTCTTTATTGTACCGGAAATTATCGCCGGGGGGAAGATCAATATTAAAGTTAAGACTAATCGAAACAATTTTACCAAGCAATTTATTATCAACTAATTCTTTTGTTTTTATAATTTGAGGATGAAACCGGTAAAGATAATCAACAGCAAATAAAACATTATTCTCTTTACATATTTGAACCATCTCTTTTGCCTGGGAAGAATTTAATGCCAGAGGTTTTTCACACAATATATTTTTACTTGCTTTGGCAGCTTTAATAACCTGTTCATAATGATAAGAATTAGCGCTTGAAACAAATACGGTATTTATATCTGAATTTAGAAATTCATCATAATTATTAAATTTATTATTTATGCCGAACTTTTCGGAAATATTTTTTGCCCGGTTAATGTCATTGCTAAAGACGGAATTAATTGAACTTCTTCTTAATAAAGACAATGTAGGAATGAAAGTCTGTTCTGCAAATCGTCCGAGACCTGCAACGCCCCATTTTAATTTTGATTTCGACATTATATTTTTAAATGATTAATTATACTATTTGTTTAAATAATTTTAATCTTTTCATTAGTTTTTTTACAGGCAACGAATTCTGCATTATATAAAAATGAATACCGGGTACATTTTTTTCAATCAGTTCTTCTACCTGTTTTGCCGCCCATTCTACACCAATATCCATAACGTTTTCAGGTTTAGCCGTATAAACTTCATCAGCCAATTCATCAGGAAGACTTATATAAAAATTCTTCGGAATATTTACCAGATGAGCTTTTGTTGTTAGAATTTTTAATCCCGGTATAATAGGAATAGTAATCCCTTCTTTCCTGCATTGCTCTACAAAATCAAAATAAAATTTATTATCATAAAACATTTGAGTCACAATGTATTCCGCACCTGCATCAATTTTCAGTTTTGCATTTTTAATATCAATTTTTAAACTTGGAGCCTCGAAATGTTTTTCGGGATAACCACCGACCCCGATACAAAAATTTGTCGGTTTAGCATCAAGCAAATTTTCCTCAAGATATTTACCTTTATTCATATTTACTATTTGTTCAACAAGATCGCTCGTAAATTGATTAACACTTCTTCCAAGCGGGATAGGCTTATCATATCCATGATCATCTCCTCGAACAGCCAGCACATTTTCAATTCCCAGGTAATTTATCTCGATTAAAAAATCTTCCGTTTCTTCTCTTGTAAATCCTTTCGTAAGAACATGTGGAACAGCATCAATATTATATTTATTTTGGATTAAGGCACAAATTCCTAGTGTACCCGGTCTTTTCCTTTTAACTTTTTTTCTTATCCCGTTGGGAGTTTCATCATATACAACTTCAGCCGAATGACTGGTAATATCAATAAACGGCGGTTTATATTTTGCAATATCATCAAGAACTGCTAAAAGACTTTTTATATCGCCACCTCTTTTGGGCGGGATAAGTTCAAAACTAATAAACGGCTGCTTTGAGTTTTGTATATGTTCTGTTACTTTCATCTTAATTTAATATCTGTTTTTAATTAAACAAATTTAACATAATATTTTTTAAACAACACTTCATCTGATATTCAATCGTGCTATTTTTAAGAGCCTTATTTATAATAAATCAAAAATAATTTAACAATAAAGCATGAAACAATTTTATTGTGCCGGTTTTAATATAAGTTTATACTTACTGTTTTTAATTGAAGCAGAATCTGTTTTAACAAGAATATACTTTCCTGTTAACCACATCCTTGTCATATCCCTATAGTGATCACTAAGAACATTTCCCGATTCCCCGGTAGTTAAAATCATATAAAATTGATTTGGTTTTGCGAAATCAAAAATATATCGCATCGAGGGTCCTAAAATATTTTCAAACTTTTTATGCTTGAATTGAGGAATTTGTTTTATGCTTTCATAAAAAGGATATTCGGTATTGAAAATGGTCGTACCGTCTCCCCCTATTTCAAAAGGTCCGATATCAATATATTTATCGATTAACGAAGAAACACCGCTGAAAGGATGCTTAAAAATAACTTGGTGCATTCTTCCCCACTGCCAAATCTTTAAATCTTTTCCGTAATTACTTTCCAGTTCGGTTAAAGCATCCGCAAGGCTCTTTCTTATTATATCATTTTTAGTTTCGATTTGCGGAGTATTTATATCATCAATCCATGAATTGGTTGAATCATTTAAAACTTTTAGAACAGAGTTGTACGGAACGTTAGCAAAAAATACAAACTCATTATACAAATCATGTCCCATTTCATCATAATAAATATTTTTCAGTAGATGATTGAAAAAAACTGCATAAATTGCAGGCACCTGGCTGTATTCATTAAATTTATAATTCCATTCTTTAAAAAGCTCCAAAGTCAATTGCAGGTTTTTATCTGTTATTTCAATTCCTTTGAAAGCATTTAAAATATATTTTGTAATTTTTTCTGCATACGGAGAAATAAAATCCATTTGATACTTTTCGTAATCGCTGACTGAGTGTTTCTTCTTTCCAGTTAAAAGTTCTTCAATTCTTTCTATTCTGGAAGAAGGCTCCCAAACATTTGAGATATGATATTTAAAATTCTTTTCTGTCTTATTATTTGCAGTAGCAATATAGTCCTGCTTCGGATTTAAAAAAGCCGGTAACTCACTTTGCCGAACGAAACCTTTCCAATTGTATTTGTCCGTTGTGCCATCATAGATAAATGACATGCTGTTATTTTCTCGAACCGGGATCCTGCCGCCAAAGACATACCCAATATTCCCATCTTTATCGGCGTAAACAAAATTTTGTCCCGGTACACTATAAGTGCTTAATGCTTCTTTAAATTCATTCCAGTTTTTCGCTCTGTTTATCCGGTAAAAAGAATACATCTCATCACTGTAATAATTACCAAGCCAATTCATGC
>CAYUVK010000035.1:38732-44272 GCA_964448105.1 uncultured Ignavibacteriaceae bacterium | reverse complement strand
ACACAAAATTTGTAATAATTTTTGCAGTCAAAACGGGGAGTTAATATTTCCGTTCAAAACACACATAGAATAAAAGTTAAATTATTGCAAGATTGGAAGAACGAATGAGTAGTCTCTATCCCTATTGAGCATAAAAATTTTATTGAGAACTCAGGTCTTCCATCTGTATTATGAAGTGTTTTTTTAGAATCCCGGAATTAAAATAGTATTTCAACTTCGGGCATTTCATCGTAAATCCTGCCGTTGAACGTTCTGCCTGTTTTTTTCTTATTAGTTCCGCCCCATTGCTTAAAGAAGAATTTCACATCCGCATTTTCACATTTTTCAAATAACTCATAAATCCATTCCTCTTTAATCGGACGTGGTCTCCTTCCACTTTCACCTCCCACTATAACCCAGTCAATCTTATTAAGTTTTAATTTGGTTAAAGGACCGAGAAGTGGTTCACAGGAAAGAAATTTTGTTTTTGCTCTGGTTTTTTTAAGTAAATCAACTCTCCATAATTCTTTTTCATTTTCTACAGACACACCCATCCAGATATTATGAGTCCAGTTTAGTTGTTTATGATATTTAATTAGAACATCTGCCCTTTTAGTTAGAATTTGAAAAACATGCTGAGGATTGTCATTCATTACACTGAAAACTCTTTGTATAAATTCTAACGGAATATCTTCATGAAATAAATCGCTCATTGAATTGACGAATACGATTTTAGGAGTTTTCCATGTATAAGGTATTTTTAAGGCATCTTCATGGAGAGTTAACTTAAAACCATTTTTATATTTTTCTAAACCCATGGCTTTTAGGCGTCTTGCCATTACCTCAGCATAACAAAATTTACACCCCTGGGAAACTTTATTACATCCTGTAGTTGGATTCCAGGTTAATTCTGTCCATTCTATTTTTGATTGAGCCATTTCTAAATTCCAAATACTAATTGGTTTGTTGAATAGTCATTTACTTTTTTAAAGAAATCTAAACCTCGTTCGTGTTTTGAATAAAATGTCAAATAATAAAGTGGAACATTTTTATCGGGCAATTTTATTGCATGCCTGATCGCAGTTAGATATCCTAATTCTTTCATTTTAGCATCATATTGATCAGCTAAGAACTTAACAAAATCTTTAGGTAGTAATTTTAATTTTTTCCACTCATTGCGCCAGTTTTTATCACCTAAATATAATCCAATTTTTTCACTGTTCTCATCCATATAATTTTTGAGATTTCTATTAGCATCCATATGTAAAGCTTGAAGCATTAGAAAATCAACTAAATCGCTAGCAAGTGTTTTGACTGTTTCGAAATGTAAGTTCAAATGAAATGGATCCAAAAAGCAGAAAGTTAAGACTGTATTTCCTTTTGAATACGCTGTTATAGATTTCTTAATTTCTTTTATTCTAAGGTTGCAATCCCCATCAAATACAACAGCTTCCATATCTCCTTCTATTTTATCTAGTCTTTTACACAATGCATCTAATGAATCCGGCTCTTTTTCACAAAAAATATACTTTTCAAACTTCGTCGGAATTGCTAATGATATCAACGCTGATGATTTTAGAACATTACCATTTTCTCTGATTTTTGAATATCCTGCACCGGCAAATAAATCAAGATAAACTAGATTGTTCCATTTACCTCTCATACCTTTTGTAAATATATCACAGTAACCACCAAGCAATTGATACTTTTCAAGTGACCATATTCCAACTTCAGGTATTATGAGCCCATCATCTTTGACCATTATTATAGGATCAAAATTTTTTTTCATTTTTTTTCCCATATAAGATTTTTCCTCCGGCAATGCTTCCCCACCAACTCTCAGCATTTCCCCGCCTTATATTATTAGAATGGGGTTTCAAACTACGTTCAAAACAAACATAAATTAAATGCTAAACTATTGCAAGATTCCTGATGCCTGATGCTAGATACCGGATACAACATGTCATTTTACGCTGAAACTTTTCAGTAAATTTGATATTTTAAAGCACTTAGCCTAGAGAAATAAAATGTCCGCAGAAGAAAATCAGAATCAGAATAATGTAACTATAACCGAACCTGAAAGTGAAGTAAAGGTTCAAACGGAACTTAAGCCGGACGACTGGCTGTGCCTGGCCTGCAGCAAAAAAATTACTAATGACAAAGAACGATTCCCGTATGATGATCAAACTGAATTTCAGTTTGCAAATCCTGATGGATATGTTTTCGATATAATTACTTTCAGTACTGCAGACGGCTGCCGCGAAGAAGGGATGCCAACTTTAGAATTCACCTGGTTTAAAGATCATTTATGGTCTTTTGCATTATGCAGCCGGTGCGGTCTCCACCTCGGATGGAAATATTCAGGAAAATTTTCCTTTTATGGTTTGATCAAATCCAGGCTCGTTAAAGGAATAGCACTTTTTAATTGAGATCATATAAAACCGGAAAAAGAGATTTCCCAAAAGAGATACAAATTACAAATGGATGTTTTATTCTCTTATTTCAAGTGTTTGTTGCCGGAAGAAACCTGAGTCTCATATTAAGTTGTAATTTAGTTCTCAAATGCTCCCGATATTTTAGGATTTTCTATTGACCGATTTTTTTTAAATTTATATATATAAACATTAGTTATCATCAAAGATAGTTTTTTATGGTTAAATGTTTTAATTTTTTTGATGATATAGCCCGGAAGAAAATGAAACGATACGGAGGAAGCTTGGAGGATTTAAATTTAGAAAAAGAAGGACTTTATAAATTAAAAGATATTAAAAATCATAAAGCTGCCGGGCAATTTTCAGATGTAAAGGGGTGGAAGGTTTTCAGCAGCAATAAGAATGATATAGGAATAGTTAATGAAATTATGGTAAATTCCGAAATAAATAGAGCTATTTATTTTGATATTTTTCTCCATGAAGATATTAAGATTAAAAGCGGAAGCAGGCATTTAATTGTACCGTTAAGTTCGGTCAATTTCGATACAGAAAAAGAATCCGTGTATTTAACTGATATAAAAGCAATTACAATTCTCAGGAAATCAATACGTAAAAGTAAGCCTAAAATAAAAAATAACGTGAAAGGCGATATAAAGGAACATGAAGCCTTAAAAGAAAGAAAATTATCTAAACTAAAAAAACTCGATTCATCCATACCCTTAAAAGCTCCTGATATAAGAGGCTGGAGCGTTATAACCTCCGACAGCATAACTGTCGGTAAAGTTGATGACCTCTTCATAGATAATGAGCTTAATTCAATTCAATACTTTACAGTTAAAATAGATGAAGGTCCAATCTTTGATAAGGAAAGACATATTCTTGTCCCGGTTGGTTTGGCTGCGTTAAATACGGATGACGAAAAAAAAATTCAAATAAAATTAAATATAAATGAATTTGTAAATTATCCGCCTTACAAAGGCGAGCCTATTAGTAAATATAAAAATTCTTTATCAAAGTATTTTAAAAACAAAAATAATCCCGCAGACTAGTAAACCGAATACCGGATACACGTTACAGGATTCCAGATAAGTATCCCCTGTTATTTCAATAGCACTGCTTTCTTCATTTGTACAAAGCTTCCGGAAGTTAGCCTGTAAAAATAAACCCCGCTTGTAAGTCAGCTTTTATAAAGCTGCGGCATTAGTTGTGAGTTTTTCTTCTTTAAACGAACAATAACTTTAACCGCTCTGGCACTAATCAACTATTTAGGGATAGGAGATTCTTCATCCCGGCTACAATAATGTATCTGAAAGTTGCCGGGATTCAGAATGACAATGCCGGGTTTTGTTTTTCATTCTAAAGTGTAGGGGATGCAAAATTTGCATTCCCTATATGTGGCGTGTTTGTTAGTTTTATAAAAAAATATTAGAAACGAAAAATGGAAATGAAACTATTAAATTTTTAAATTAAATTATCACTGATAAAGATCGACAATATTCTTTTTTATCATGTAGATGGTCGTTCAAACAAACATTTATTGAATATTTAAAAGAGCGGGTGGCAAGTCTGCCCACCGAATAAAGTAAAGGTGGGCTACTTCCAAAACCGTTGTTACTGATATATAATAAATCGTATCGTTTTATAAATCAAAAAAATGGAGGTGTAATTATGAGGAGAATATGTACACTTATTTTCATGATAGTTCTACTATTGTCAGAGGGGTTATTTGCGCAAAATCCACAAGACATAAAAGTCAAGAATATCGCTATTTGTACTACAGTGGAAAACAGACAGCCCATAGGAATCGATTCCGTTTTTACAGCTGATGTAGGAAAATTATATTGTTTTACAAAACTCACGAGTCAAACGGATACATCGGAAATTTCTCATGTTTGGTTCTATCAAGACAAAGAAATGGCAAAAATTAATTTGCCAGTGAAAGCAAAAACGTGGCGTACATGGTCGGCTAAAACAATCCTGCCGGCTTGGAAAGGTAATTGGCGGGTAGAAATACAAGATTCAAACGGCAATGTTATCTCCGGTCTATCTTTCCATGTAAAGTAGAATAAGCTGATCAGGAGCTTTAATTGTAGCATCTTTATCCTTTTGAAAAATAGAAAGATAAAGACCAGCAAAAGCAGCGAGAGTTTCTCGTGCAATATGGTCTACTCTTGAAGGTACACGAAATTGGGTTCCTCGCTGCAGCAAAATATTTTGAAGCTTCAAATTTAAAATCCTTATCCCGATAAAACTGACAACAACTATCAGGATGAGGGAGAATTATGTTGTAATTTTCATTATGAAATCATGTAAATTACAAAACCATTTCAAGTTTTTTTGTTAATAAATTTTGTTACAAATAAATGGGCTTTAGTAAGCCTATAATTTGCAACGAACCATTTCTTTTCAAATTTTTCATGTACTAAAAATCATAGGATGATGCATATGGTTAATCTATAACATTTGTTTTATTATATTTATGCATCTTTAAATTCTATTTAATATAAATAATGGCTGAAAAAACAAAGCTCTGGTACCTGGAAAATTTTAATCTCTTTAAAGGATTAAGTGAAGAGAAAAAAATGGAGTTGAGCCGGATTACTTCAATGCGCGAATTAAATAAGAATGAACCAATCTATTTTGCCAATGATCCTTCTACATCCATTTTCTTTTTGAAAACCGGGAGGGTAAAAATAGTTAAGTATTCTTCCGACGGAAAAGAAAATATTTTAACTCTTATTAATCCCGGTGAAATTTTTGGCGAAATGGCTTTCCTCGATGAAAAAGAAAGAACTGATTTTGCAATTACTGTGGAACCGGCTCTTATTTGTGCAATAAACAAAAACGATTTAAGTGAGTTTATTAATAAAACTCCTTCCCTAAACATCAAATTAACCAAGCTGATAGGATTGAAGCTTAAAAGTTTTTCAGAACGAATTGAAGACCTGGTATTTAAAGATGCAAATCAAAGGGTAATTTCTTTTATTTTAAGAATGGTTGATAAGAATGGTAAAAATGTTGGAGAACAAATTTTTATTAAACCTTTCCTTAAACACCAGGATATTGCCGAGCTGGCAGCTTGTTCAAGGCAGACTGTAAATTATATCCTTACCGATTTAAGGGATAAAA
>CAYUVK010000035.1:0-38632 GCA_964448105.1 uncultured Ignavibacteriaceae bacterium | reverse complement strand
TACGGTGATGTGAATGAAGCAAAATTAATATCAAAAGTTGCAAAATTACAGCATTAAAGAGACTGCAAAATAAAGAGACAATCATTCAATTTTGAAATCTTATAATTTTGCAATCACAGGTTAGAGCTTAATAAGCTTCTAACATTGATTATTTAGGTACCCGTTTCTTTCTTATAATTTATAATACTCTTGATCGTTGAAAATAAACTTAAATTCTCCTTATTCCATTTAAAGACCAACCATCCCAGCAAAGTTCCCAGTGCCAGATGAGCTAATAAAACTGTAATCGGGAATCCTATACCAAAATCAGATCCAAAGTAACCGACACCTAATGGAATAACCGCAGGGCTCGCCATGAAACCAATTCCAATTAATAGTGCATATATTATTCCTCCCCACTTCCTGCCTCTTCCGAACAAAACACTATATATAATGCCGAATGATGCACCGTTCCAGAAATGATATGACCATCCTGCGATATTGGATATTGTATCGGGTCCTTTTGCAAACTGATTAAGGAGAAGAACACCTAAAAGTTTCGGCATGTCTCCCGGCATTCCTCCCAGGTGAAAACCAATCTCCCGCACAATTTCTAATCCGATTGTACTTATCATACCAGCCAATACTCCTTTTCCTATTTGTCCGCTTAAATCCTCTACTCCCCAGTAGTAACTAATAATAATCAATAGAATCATAACAATTATTGATGGAATCAGAAAATTAACTGCAAGGTTACTAAGTTCCGCGACGCCTGCCTGAGATATTACAAATAAATTCGGGCTTATTCCCGCGGCTAATAAAGCAATTATACTTAAAACTAATTTTTTATAATCATGTTTCATTTTCTCTTACCGGTAAATCATAATGAAATTGTAATGGTGATGCCAGGGTAAGCCTGTCTGCTGTAAACAGGCTCACCGGCATAACATTCTCCGAATTATTTTGAAAGCATTCCTGTGAGCATTGCTAATTTCTTGTCAAGATTCTGTGCTATCTTTTGTATATTATTGTTCTTAAATGATGCAAGCTGATCGGATGGCTTTACATAGCTTATATAAGTTTTACCGTCTGCACCTTTATAAATGTTTAATCTAACGGGAACAGCAACACCTACTCCAAGATCAGCACTAAATAACTTGTTGCCGATTTGAGGATTACCAACAAACAAAGAAATTGCATTAATTGATAAACCTGTCATAGACAAAATTTTTCCCTGGTTTATTTCGGATAAAACCATCATTCCGTTCTGTTTTACTAATTTACGGATCTCTGATACTGTATTATTAAAAGATTGTTGAGATTGAACTGTAACCGGACTTGTATCTGCTGCAAAAATTTCACTTGACTGAGTAAAAGTTCCAGCAAATAATATTACTGAAAATAAGGTCGCGGTTAAGATTACATTAATTCGTTTCATTATGCTACTCCTTAATTTTTTGAAAAATATTTTTTATGTCTGGTGTTAACTTATAGAGTTGTACAGGTTTTATCTGTCAAGTAGTTGACAGTTGTAGATTATTTGGATATGTAATCTTCTTATAAATGAATATTGATAATGAAGTGTATTGAACATAATTCTTCTTCTAACTAATAATATTTTTCTTATTAAGGGGGTGACTAAAAAGTAAGAAAGTGTCATTTCAAGGGATCCCGATTAAATCGCATAGGCGTCAACCTAATTTTTGAATTAATTGATTATAATTTAGTCTATCGCTTCTTCGTTCATAAACACAATAATAGAGTATTTGTTTATTGAGTAGCTTTTTATTCCTTTCAATATTACTAAAACAATTAAGGTAGATGACAAAATTTATATTATTTACTATGAACAACATTAGTTTTATTAAACTTATTGATTGAGTATTTGTTGTCTTTTGTTTCAGTAAATAATATTCGTAAAAATGTACTTGAAACAATAATATGAAGATCAATAAACAATATATGAAGGATTCTACCCTTAGCTTGTTTGCACGACTAGGTATATTTGTTATTCTTAAATGACTCTTCCAACTCTTATAAATTATCTCTATTCTCCATCGAATTAAGTAGATATTTACCTTCATTAATCTCGGTTATCTTTTCTGTCTGTTCCGGGAAAACTTTTTCTTGATTCTCTTTCTTTATCTCTTCAATATATTTTTCTAAAGTTAACTTTGGCGTTTTTCTTTCTATTGTTTCTAATGATGCATTTGCTTTTACCAATGTTGAATCTATTGATTGATGCTTGCCCTCTATCAATCCTGCATCTGCACACTTCTTAAGTACTTTATTAAATATTCCAGAAAATATTTTCTCCGGCATTATTGCTCTAGTTCTGGATATTGTACTATGCCAAGGTAATTGTTCATCCAAATCATATCCTAAATACAATCTCGCTGCTAATGAATCACTAGCTCTTTTTATTAATTCTCTATCATAAATTATGTCTTCAAAATATCCAAATAGGTTTAACTTAAAAAATACTACTGGATCTATTGATTTGTTACCTGTCTTTCCATATAGGTCTTCACATTCTTTGTATAAAAAATTTAGTTCTAGTATCCTTTCCAATGCTCTATAAAAATTATCTTTTGGAACCAACTCTTCCAACGATACATTATAAAGCAACTTTGGCTGAAAATCTTTTTTCCCAATCATGAAAATTTTGCCCTCTTTTTTACTTTTCTCTAACTTTGGCAAATTTCAGTCCATTTCTATAGTTGTGCAACAGACTCGGCAGGCAGGTCGGTCGAAATGACAATGATACTTCTTGGACAGCCCCTAAATCCATTGGCTAATGATATGTTCGAAGTCTGCCAATCTGGGTTGGTTGAAGACTGTCATAGAACAACACCCAATAGTACGAATCATGTTTCGACCTGCCTTCGGCAAGGCTTCAGCAGGCAGTCAAGCTCAACATGAAATGTGATGTGCTTGTCAATCTGAGTTTATCGAAGACTGTCATAGGGAAAACACCTAACTGTACGAGTCATGCTTCGACAAGCTCAGCATGACAGACAAGCTACAGCTATTTAATGATATAATTTATGCCGCAAAAATTGGTTCTCTTCTTACAACTTTCGAAAAATTTATTATATTACGAAAGGCTTTTCCAATTTAGTAATATCAGAATGCGTTCAGCACCAAATAAAGTTAGAAATAATAAGCAACCCTTTTTCACAATTAGTTAGGATCTGCATATGAATGAAGATTTATTAATTGAGAGAAAAAAAACAAGCATAAATCAATTAAACCGTCGGTCCTTTCTCACTTTGAGTGCAGCAGCTGTAGGTGCTATGCTTATTCCAAAAACTTTAAGGGGTGAGAATAAATTAGAACAAAAATTTGACGGTCAAAAGAAACCAGTTCGTTACCCCGATCCGAATATTGTTGCTCTCGATAAACGTTTTAATAAATATCTAATCGGCAACACATCTATAGAACAAATATGGACGGGAGCCTTGTGGGCCGAAGGATGCGCCTGGAATTCCGGGGGACGCTACCTTGTTTGGAGCGATATTCCGAATAACCGCTTGCTGCGTAGATTAGATGAAGACGGTCATGTAAGCGAATTTCATAAACCGTCTAACTACTCAAATGGGAATACTTTTGATTTTGAAGGACGCCTTCTTTCATGCCAGCATGATGCACGCCGCGTGGTAAGATTTGAGCACAACGGCGATATTACTGTTCTTGCCGATAATTGGAAGGGAAAGAAGTTAAATTCACCGAACGATGTAGTTGTTCATCCCGACGGCAGTATCTGGTTCACCGATCCGATATATGGAATCAGCGGATACTACGAAGGACATAAAGCCGAATCGGAAATCAAAGAAGCAGTCTATAGAATTGATCCGAAGGACGGTAAAATTGATATGGTTTCTGACGAAGCTAAGGAGCCGAACGGACTTTGCTTCTCGCCCGATTATAAAAAATTATATGTTTCGGATACGGGGGGTGAGAACCCGAAAGGGATTGATGTTTACGATGTTGTTGGAGAAAAGAAATTAAAAAACAAACGACGTTTCTGTTCGATGGAATACCAAGGAAAATTAGGAGGATCGGACGGAATAAGAGCAGATACGGACGGAAACATCTGGTCGGCTGCAGGCTGGGCTGGTGAAGGGTACGACGGTGTGCATGTCTTTGCACCTGAAGGAGAACGTATCGGAATGATTTTGTTACCGGAAACCTGTGCTAATCTCTGCTTCGGCGGTGTAAAACGAAACCGCCTTTTTATGGCTGCAAGCCAATCGATTTATGCAGTATATGTTAATGCGCAGCCCGCCCATATTGCTTGAGATGTATTACCACAATTCTTAATGTTGTCATTCTGAGGGAGCCTTTTAGGCGGCCGAAGAATGGCATAACTTATATTTTTAACTTCTTTAATATTTTGGGTAGGAGATTCTTCATCCCGGCTGTAACAATGTAATCTAAAAGTTTCCGGGATTCAGAATGACAATGTTGAGTTTGTTGATTATCCTTTTGTTTAGGCAAATTTTTATATTATTACTTTTTGCATTGTCATTCTGAGGGAGTCCCTTAGGACGACCGAAGAATCTCATAACTATTTTCTTGCACCACCCTAATAATTTTAAGGTTGGAGATTCTTCGTTCCAGTCTGCACTACTTATTGAGCGAGTGAGACTGAAACTCAGAATGACAATGTAAAGAGTAGTGATAATATACTTCAAGTTTCGTCTGAAGAAAGAATTTTTTTAGAAGCACTGAATCAAGTTATATGTGTGTTAGTATTTATTAAAGGTATTCTTGAGTTATTTAAATTTCAACTTGATTTTTTACATACAATAAAAATTTACAGTGTTGAATTAAATAATTTCTCTCGGCAGGGGTAATTAAACACCGGCAGTTAATATTGACGAGACTTTTTTTACCACAGAGTTAACAGAGTAGTTGCAGAGAACGCAGAGAAGTGTTTTTCTCTGTTACCTCTGAGTTTTCTCTGCTTCCTCTGTGGTTAATTAGCGTTTAATTTTCTTTCATGATTAATTCTTTTCTAGGGAGTAAAATGGAAATAAATCAAATTACATCTGTCATTATTAAAAATGCGATTAAAGTCCACAAAAAATATTATAAAGATTAAAATTCGTTGACAATATGTTTTTTTTACCGCAGAGTTAACAGAGTAGGCGCAGAGAACGCTGAGAAGGATTTATCTCTGTTACCTCTGAGTTTTGTTTCCTCTGTGGTTAAATTTTTTGACTGGTATTTTTGAAATTATAAAAGTTATATATTGTACTACAACATGTTTATTTACCGCAGAGTTAAACAGAGTAGGCACAGAGAACGCTGAGGAAGATTGTATCTCTGATATTATATTTTTTGAAACACCAATGCCAGCCACTCCCCTATCATTTTACGATCGATCAATTTTAATTCTTTATATTTTTCCACGACATCTTTTTCATCTTCAATTAAAAGCCCGGATAAAATAACTATGCCATTTTTACTCAACTTATTCTTCACTTCTTCAAATATATCCAGTAAAACATTTTTTTGAATATTAGCTAGAATTAAGTCAAAATCTTTTTCTTCAACTTGTTTTATTTCCGATAACCTGATTTCAACTCTATCAGCAACATTATTTAATGAACAATTTTCTTTAGCATTTTCAAAGCACCATTTATCGTTATCAACTGCCAAGACAGATCTTGCTCCTAGTTTAATTGCTGCTATCGCCAGGATCCCTGTCCCCATTCCAACATCTAAAACTTTAATCCCTTGTTTTATATACTTTTCAAGGAATTGAATTACTAGTTTTGTTGTTTCATGCTCCCCGGTTCCAAAAGACATTTTAGGATCGATAGTAATTACAATTTTATTTTCTATATTGCTGTAATTTTTAAATGAAGGTTTGATAACTATATTACCAGACACTTCTACTACATTTATCCCCTTTTCCCATTCCTCGTTCCAATTTTTATCTTCTAATAATTCTTCTTCAATATTAAAAGAAGTTATGATTTTATTATCAACCAGTTTTTGCAACTGGTTATTTATATCTTTCCTTGTTATCCCGCTTTTTTCTTCAGCAAATACTTTTAATGAATTTTCTTCTTCGTTTATACCTGAAATATTTAATTCCCACATGAATCCGCTTAATAAATCCGGAATATACGGATTGGCCTTTATAATAAATTCCTTGTAATTTTTCATTATGTAATCTTCAGAGAATCATTATCTCTTAAAATTTACTGCAATCTTAACTGCTAAACAATATTTATTAAGTGTGTGCATCTTTCTCCACCCATCAAAACTGATTCTTCAATTTTAACTTCAACAGGATTTCCAAGTATTGTTTCGTATGCTTCTTTAAAATATCCGTTAGCACAG
Source organism: uncultured Ignavibacteriaceae bacterium (assembly GCA_964448105.1). GTDB lineage: Bacteria > Bacteroidota > Ignavibacteria > Ignavibacteriales > Ignavibacteriaceae > CAVQBP01. Next base: position 32,296 of record CAYUVK010000035.1, on the reverse strand, counting down.
TAACAAAATTCTTTCGGAGTTAATGAATTATAAACAAAGGGACAGCCGCATGAATCTTTTTTCTTTCCGACAATCCTTATAAACTTCTTCTCTTTATTATATTCGGTGCTTTCAGCCCACTTTCCTGTTATTTCTTTTAACGAACCTTCGGGATCACCTTTATATGCTTTTATAAAATCAATGTTTTCTTTTGCACAAGCCCGGCCAATGCTCTCAATAATTTCTAATTTTTTATCATCATCTAATGAATCTAAATTTTCAATTAATTTGGCAAACCGTTTCTGCATAAACCCGATTTTCCAGGTTTCATCGTTCTCGGTATTTTCATTTGATTTAGGAAATATACTTGAACCGGGAATAAGTGAAATAGGTACACAGGAACAAATCCCAAGTTTACATGCTGACGAAATGAACTCTTTCCTTTTCATTTTAGCCCCCGTAATTAAGTTGAATGATAGATTTATTAATAAAGCTAGTTGTTCAAATTAAAAATTTAATTAAAAACTGTTGTCCAAAGGACTCCTTCGGAGAAATTGTTACAAAATATCACTTTTGGTTCAGTAAGAGGTTGTTCCAAAAGTAGCTTTGTCATTTCGACGACTGAAAGGAGTAAAAATCTTACATAACAGGACTAAAGATTTCTCGGTCGCCTATGAGTTAAATAATTTGAAGCTCCCTCAAAATGACAATTACTTACTTTTTAACCACCCCCATTCTAAGAAAAACACGATATAACTTAACAGTTTTAACTGTTTAGGAGCTAATTCACACAACTGGTATTAAAAAATAAATTAATACTTGATAAAATTCCTATTTATAAATCCTTGCAGCCCAGCCTCCGGCTTGAGCAAGTTTAATTTCCAGCTTTGAATTTTTAGTTATTTTAAATGTCGTCTTTTTATAATCATTTCCATACCTGTCTGCGTTTACACCATCCTGATAAGCATCAATCGTATATTCTCCGGGTTCTAAAAAAGAAAAATCAATTGTAAAATTTTCGGAATTTTTGCCGGACATTGCTCCGACATACCAAACATCTTTATTTCTCCTGGCAATTACAACATAATCACTAATTTTTGCATAAAGCACTTTAGTTTCATCCCATACAGTCGGTACTTTACTTAAAAATTCCATGCACTCAGGTTCTCTTAAATAATTAGACGGATTATCTGCAAGCATTTGCAATGGAGCTTCATAAACAACATACATAGCTAATTGATGACACCTAGTTCCCATGCTCATTGGCCGGGAAAATATTGGACGGTAATTATCTCTCTGAGCATTCACCATTGCGCCGGGAGTATAATCCATTGGACCTGCTGCCATTCGTATGAACGGAATTGTGACTTCATGATCCGGTACAAAGAGATCAGACCATTTACAATGTTCCAATCCGCGTACTCCTTCCCTGTTAATTACATTCGGATATGCTCTTCTCAAACCGCTTGGTTTATAGCTGCCGTGAAAATCAACTAACAATTTTCGTTTCGCAGTTTCGCGGGCAACTTCCCAATAATAGTTAACCATCCATTGATCATCCCGCTGCATAAAATCTACTTTTATTCCTTTAATACCCCATTTTTCATATAGATCAAGTGCTTTATCCATTTGCCTTTCTAAACTTACCCAGGTAACCCAGAGAATTATACCTACGTTCTTTTCTTTTGCATAAGATAGAAGTTCATCCATATTAATATTAGGAATAACTGATGTGATATCACTTTTTAAGTTAGGATCACTAAAATCCAAACCATTAGTTTTAGACCACCCTTCATCAAGTATTATATATTCGATACCATATTTAGATGCAAAATCAATATAATATTTATATGTATCGGTATTGATTCCCGATTTAAAATTAACTCCGTAAATGTTCAGTGCATTCCACCAGTCCCATGAAACTTTACCCGGTTTAATCCATGATGTTTCTTTTATCTGCAACGGCTTTGACAAAAGATAAACCATCTGGTTAAGTATCAAATCGGCATCGGTTTCTGCTATCATCATTACCCGCCAGGGATATTTTCTTGTACCTATTGTATTAGCAATGAAGTCAGCACTCTGGATAATCTTGGTATCTTTATCGCGTTCCACCTTATCTTTCAAAATATAATTAGGATGAATTCCCATTAAATTATGATCTTGGTCTATCTTCAACCATAAACCGGGATAATCTTCAAGATTAGCTTCGGTGATTAAAACATTAGTTCCGAAATGAGTATTGATTAAAACGGGCAGGCTGCAAAAACTATCCGGCTGCGCTTCACTTAATGGAAATTTTTTATAAAGCCTTTCATTATGGGAAATAAAACCTTCTTCCTGGGGAAAATACAGAGTATCGTTTTGTGCGAATCTAAATGAAACTTCTTCCGATTTAATTTTTATACTATCTTTAAAATTTGTTTCAAACCTATATGCAGCCCCATTATTATATGCTCGAAAGATAAGGCTGTAATTCCCCTTAAAATTAATTTTTAATTCATTGTATGAATCAATTATTCGATCGCTTTTCTGTTTAATTACAGGAAAAATAACGGTATCGACAGTTTTTTTCTGAATATCTGAAATTACCGGGTTAACTCCGAGCTTTGTTCCGTCGCCAAGCTCCAATGAAATTGCCGAAGGAGAGATAAGCTCATTTTTATTGGAATAAACCGAGAAAGATATTTTTTTACCGGCAGTAATTTTAATTTCATTCTTTTTATTTGGAGAAAATAAATTATATTCCTGTGAAAAAGATAAAGATGAAAAAAGAAGGATTAATATTGCAATTTGGGATGTAAATATTTTTTGTTTCATGATATTTCCCGGTTATTATTCAAAATATTTTTTAATGGAACACGGATAAAAATTAATCTTAGTGAATCCTAAGGTTACGCAAATGAACGTTTTTTTGTCATTTCAAAGGAGCTTCAATTTATATCCGTAAGAGGCGACTGAGAAATCTTAAAAACGCTGAACGTAAGATTTCTCCCCCAACTACAGAGAGTTTTAACAAATTGTGTCGGGGTCGAAATGACAATTTTGCGTAATTTCAATAATCATTACTTAATAGGAGTTAACTTCACTAATACAACATCATGTGATGGAATATTAAAGTTCATATTTGTATCTGTTGTCCCGATATTTTTCTTGAGCCATAAATCTCTTATACTATATTTCCCATTTAAGAATGAAAGGTAACTCCAGTTTACTCTCATTTCCATTTCATCATTACCTGAGTTGAAAAAGCAGACAGCCCATTCGTCGTTTGATAATTCTTTAGCCCAGATTTCTTTACCCGGGTGCTGCATAAACCTGGTTGCCTGTTTACCGAGAATATCCTGATCGATGGCTATAACCTCCTTATTTGTTAAAATATTTCGTACACCATCAGACATATTCCGTACATCATTGCCGGCCATTAAAGGTGCTGCCATCATACACCAGAGACTAAAATGCGCTTTCGATTCTGTAAAAGAAAGTCCTTTATTCCCTACTTCCAGCATATCCGGATCATTCCAATTGTTTGGATCGGCATATCTTGCTAAATCGGCTTGCTGATCCAAAATGAATTTCCAGCCTAAAGCATAAACATCCTGGCAATCGTAACAATCCGTTATATCTCCCGTTGTTCTCCATAATTGAGCAATCTTACTTCCCCATAACCAGGGCTGGTTATCCCCCCACTCACATAAGCTAAATACAATAGGACGACCCGCAGCGTAAAGTGCACGCGCCATTGTGGTGTAAGTCTCTTCGGCATTTGCTGTACCATGATCGCACCAATCATATTTCAGATAATCAACTCCCCATGAAACATACATTTTAGCATCGTGAAATTCATGACCGCGTCCACCCGGAAACCCGGAGCAAGTTGTGTAACCTGCACAATTATGAATCCCGAACTTGAAACCCTTTTTATGAAGATAATCGCCAAGTGCTTTCATCCCGTGCGGAAATTTATTGGGATCAGGAATCAGATTTCCTGAGCTGTCTCTATCCATTGCTTCCCAGCCGTCATCAATTACAATATAATTGTAACCGGCATCCCGCATTCCGTTTTTTATTAATGCATCGGCAGTTTCCTTGATTAGTTTTTCATTTACTTCTGTTTGAAAAGTATTCCAACTGTTCCATCCCATTGGAGGTATTGGTGAAAGATTTTCAAATTTTTGCGGAAAGACTGATACAGTTAAAAATAAAATTAGTATAATAATTATTTTTTTCACTGAATTATTCCTCCTTAAAAAATTTTTAGGAATATACAGATGTAATTATTCAATAAAGAATAGAATTTGATTTATTACCCCTATCTTAATTTTTAATTACCAATTTAATCAATATGAATCATAGTTTAAGCCGGACTAAATTACGCAACTAAGATTATTTATACAATCAGTCAAAATTATTTTGAACCGGAACTCAATGATTTATTAGAAAAATGATTATTTTTGTTCTGCCGCAATATGAGGGTTTTATCAGAACTCTTTAATCAACAATTTTTATTTTTAATCATAAAGGACTTTAATAATGAAATACGGTTTTTTTGATGACAAGAATAAAGAGTATGTAATAACAAATGTTAAAACTCCTTATCCCTGGATTAACTATTTGGGAAGCGACGAATTCTTTTCACTAATCTCCAATACATCAGGCGGCTACAGTTTTTACAAAGATGCTCTTCTAAGAAGAATAACCCGTTACAGGTATAACAACGTTCCTATAGATAACGGCGGAAAATATTTTTATATAAATGATAACGGAGATATCTGGTCACCAGGCTGGAAACCCGTTAAATCTGAATTGGAAGATTATTCCTGCCGCCACGGAATGGGCTATACAATAATAAAAGGGAAAAGAAATTCCGTTGAGGCTGAAGTTTTATTTTTTGTACCGGTTAATACAAACTGCGAAGTTCAAAAGCTTAAGCTCACCAATAACAGCAAGGAAAATAAATCATTAAAACTTTTTTCATTTTTAGAATTCTGCTTGTGGAATGCCCTTGATGATCAAACTAATTTCCAGCGAAATTTTTCAACCGGTGAAGTAGAAATAAAAGATTCTGTTATTTATCATAAAACCGAGTATAAAGAGAGAAGAAATCATTATTCATTCTACTCGGTTAATACCAAAATAAACGGCTTCGATACAGATAGAGATTCATTCATTGGATTATATAATGGATTTGATAGACCTGATGTAGTATTTGAGGGAAAGCCCCGTAATTCTGTTGCACACGGATGGTCGCCAATTGCTTCTCATTATATTGAAATTAATTTGAAACCGGGTGAATCGAAAGAATTTATTTTCGTCCTCGGCTATGTTGAAAATGAAGATGAAAAAAAGTGGGAAACAAAAGGAGTAATTAATAAAACAAAAGCTGAAGCCTTGATTGATAGATTTTCAACTCCGGCTAAAGTTGAAGATTCATTTAAAGAATTAAAAAATTATTGGAAAGTTCTTTTATCAATCTACCAGGTTAAAAGTAATGATGAAAGACTGGACAGAATGGTAAATATCTGGAACCAGTATCAATGCATGGTTACATTTAATATGTCAAGGAGTGCTTCATATTTTGAAAGCGGGATTGGACGCGGAATGGGTTTCCGTGATTCGAACCAGGATCTAATTGGCTTTGTTCACCAGATCCCTGAAAAAGCAAGAGAAAGAATTCTTGATATTGCTGCAACTCAATTTGAAGACGGCGGGGCTTATCATCAATACCAGCCATTAACTAAAAAAGGAAATTATGCAGTAGGAGGAAATTTTAACGATGACCCGATGTGGCTCATACTTTCAACGACAGCTTATATCAAAGAAACCGGGGATTGGTCAATCCTTGATGAGCAAGTTCCATTTGATAGTGATGTTAAAAATGCAAAATCATTATTTGAACATTTAAGACGATCATTTTATCACGTTGTAAATAATCTTGGTCCGCACAAGCTCCCTCTTATCGGAAGAGCAGATTGGAATGACTGCTTAAACTTAAACTGCTTCTCCACAAATCCCGATGAATCATTTCAGACTACTGAAAATAAACAGGGTGGAGTTGCAGAATCTTTAATGATTGCAGGATTATTTGTTGCTTACGGAAATGAATTTGTAAATCTTTGTAATCAATTAAATAAAAAGGATGAAGCCGGCAATGTAAAAAAGCATGTTGATGAAATGGTAGAAGCAATTAAAAAACATGGATGGGACGGAGAATGGTTTCTCCGGGCTTATGATTATTTCGGTGAAAAGATCGGTAGTAAAGAAAATGAAGAAGGAAAAATATTTATTGAATCACAAGGCTATTGTATTATGGCCGGTGTTGGACTTGATGACGGGAAAGCACAGAAAGCTCTGGATTCGGTAAAAAAATATCTTGACTGCCAGTACGGTATTGTTTTGAATAATCCTGCTTTTACAAAATATTATATAAATATGGGAGAGATTTCTACATATCCCGCAGGTTATAAAGAAAATGCAGGTATTTTCTGTCATAATAATCCATGGATTATGATTGGTGAAACTCTGGTAGGAAACGGCGACAGGGCTTTTGAATATTACAGCAAAATCGCTCCGTCTTATCTTGAAGAAATAAGCGACTTACACAAGACAGAACCTTATACTTATGCACAAATGATAGCGGGTAAAGATGCTTTTAAACCGGGTGAAGCTAAAAACTCCTGGCTTACAGGAACTGCAGCATGGAATTATTATGCAATAACACAATACATTCTGGGAATTCAGCCGCAGTATAACGGGTTAAAAATAGATCCGTGTATCCCGAAGAAGTGGGATGGTTTTGAAATAAACCGGAAGTTCAGGGGAACAGATTATCAAATTAAAATTTCGAATCCCAGGCATGTTTCAAAAGGAATAAAGAAATTGATTATTAATGGGAAAGAGATTTCAGGAAATATCATTCCGCTTGCTGATAAAGGAAGTAAAAATGTTGTTGAAGCAGTAATGGGATAAAAAATTTCTTGATTCTGGATTCTCGATGCTTGATAACTGGATAATTTAGCTCCTTCTGTAACGAGCATCTAGTGTTGTGTTTCTAACATTTCTATACATTTGACTTGGCTGTCATGGACCAATCCATGACTTGAACAATTGGAAATATAGAAAAAACTTAATTCCAATCATGGTATGGAGCATGACTGCCGGGTAATACCGGATACTCGATATTTGATATTCAATTGCTTTCGAAATAAGCATCCGGATTTCATTGCATAAATCGAATTATTCTTATATTTATGAAATACCGGTAATCACTAATTTATTCCACAAATAATATTTTTTCACGATTAAAAGTTATTTTTTATTTAAGATTGCTTGTTCAAATTTAATTTTTTATGGCTTCAACAGGTTAACCTCAAGGGTAATTAAATGAAACAATTCATTTCGTCTAAGAAATTAACTTCTACAAATGCAATTCTTATCTATTTATCTTTATTCAAATTAATCTTATTAATAATTTTTGCAGGTAACTACGGACTTTTTAGGGATGAGTATTATTACATAGAAACATCAAAACATCTTGCCTGGGGTTATGTTGATTTACAGCCGTTATCCGCAGCTATACTTGCGGTCTCAAGATCTTTATTCGGAGATTCGATTTTCGGCATAAGGATCTTTTCATATTTAGCCGGTTCGGTTATTGTATTTATATCAGGTTTAATTGCCCGTGAACTGCAGGGAGGAAAATTCGCTCAAATATTTACAGCATCCCTTGTAATTTTTTCAGGAGTAATTTTGGGTAACAGCGGTTACTTTTCAATGAATTCATTTGATATTCTTTTATCTGCTTTAATGTTTTATTTTCTTATTAGGTTGATAAATACAAATAATCCGAAACTCTGGCTCATAATTGGTTTATTGTTCGGTATAGGTCTTCAAAATAAGTTAACATTTTTATTTTTAGGATTTGGTCTTGCTGTTGGTTTGATTCTAACTAAATATAGAAGCCAGTTGAAATCAAAAGAGCTCTGGATTGGTGTCGTTATCGCACTAATTATATTTCTTCCGAACATCATCTGGCAAATGACAAATAGTTTTCCAACCCTTGAGTTTATGCACAACGCTTCAGCATATAAAAATAAACCAATGGGGATCGGAGAATTTGCTTTGGGTTCTTTGATGGAATTAAATCCCGGCTATATTTTATTCCCTTTTACTGGAATTTATTTCTTGTTTTTTAATAAGCAAGGAAAAACCTACAACATCATCGGATGGATTTTCATTTCTGTGTTTTTAGTTTTTGTATTCAATAATGGGAAGCCGTATTATATGGGTGTTTTATACCCTGTAATGTTAGCTGCCGGAGTAGTGGGTACAGATTACTTAATAGAAAAATATTTAAGAAATTTTGTCAGGACTATATTAGTAATCATTGTTATTCCTTTTGCTTTTATAGTTACTCCTTTTGCAATTCCTGTTTTAAATGTTAATTCTTTTATAAAATTTTCTGAAACACTGGGAATTAAACCCGAAAGCGGTGAGAGATCGGAATTAGGACTTCTTCCCCAGTTTTATGCTGATCGATTCGGCTGGGAGGATATGGTTAGAAAAGTTGCAATAGCATATAACCAATTATCCCCCGAAGAGAAAAAAGAAGCATTAATATTCGGACAAAATTACGGTGAAGCCGGAGCAGTTAATTTTTATAGAAAGAAATATAATTTACCTGAAGCTATTTCTTCACACAATAACTACTGGATCTGGGGCTATCCAAAAGATTATAAAGGGAAAGTATTAATCGTTATTGGTTCCAACTACAAAGACAACAGTGAATTTTTTAACGATGTTAAGCTTGCTGCTCATCATTCAAGCAAATACGGTATGTCTTATGAGAATGTAGATATTTTTATTTGTAAAGATCCTAAAACGGATTTAAACAAAGTGTGGGAAAAAATAAAGCATTTTATTTAACGGATACGATACCATCCCTTAAAAGGATAGTATCTGTAATAACTATTAGCTAAAATTTTAAAATTTAGAACACCCTTTCTAGTCGAATTATTACAAAATTATTTCCTATTAATAAAATTCTATTTCTTATGCTTGCTATCACAGGTATTTTAATTGACATTAAACAAAATCTTCGTAGTTTTAATATAAAAGTGAATTTATTTAAAAATGATTTAAAAATTATTCTCTCCTTTTAATTTCTTTTTAAATAAACCTTTTTCTTTTTAACACTTTTCATTTTAATTATTTCCAAAGGACACATATGAAATCTGCAAAGTTTTTGTCGGCTTTGTTAATATTAATACCTTTTATTTTATATGCACAAAATCCCCCATCAGATTTTAAGTTAGTAGGGACAACAGGTGGTATCGCACCATGGACAGAATCCGAAACGATAACAATTCTTGCAAATGGTCAAGTACATTTTTTCAGATCAAAGGGAGGAACTTTGCCGCAGATCCTCCTTGATACAAGTTTCACAATTAACAGCACACAGGTAGAAAAAATATGGCAAAAGATACAAACTGAAAATTTCTTTTCGTTAAATTCAGATTATAAAGATGATACTGTAAAGGGAGGGTCATTTGCAATATTCACTATTACTGCGAACAGTACAACAATGCAGGTAAAAGTCAAAAACACAGGACAGCAGGAAATACAAAATATAATTTCAACTATTAATTCCAATATTCCTGCTGATTATAATTTAAACTATACTCCTCCGGAGAAAATCAATATCATTCCGCAAGATCCATGCAATTCAATATTGGGGTCTTCTTTTTCAATTGACAAAAAAAATTTTTCTCGAGCAAACCTTGACAAAATACGAGTGAAATACATTGCAATTGCTTCAGTAAAAGATGCAGTACAAATTCCGCATGGGGGTGTTGAAATCGGTTATGAAGAATCACTTTATGACGCTGTAGGAAACGGTACTGCGACGTTAAGCGGTAAGGGAGGTTTCTTTGGTGACGATGTATCTATTTTTGGTAATAACTACAATAATTTTACTCCTCCCGATAATAATACAATTCATATTAAGTTAAATCTTGAGTTTTACGGGCCCTGCGACAATGATGCAAATGAATTAAAAATAGTAAAAGATATTTATAATAAATGGAATGGAGTCACAACAAGCAGCGGTAAGAAAATACAAATGGACATCGGAACCCTTTCGCATCCTGGCGCTTCAATGCCACCGGGCACTGCAGGATTTGATGATATTAAGCTTGCTTGCGGAAAAGGAACTAGTGTCTGCGATAATCTGGGTACACCAAATAGCGGAGTTGTTGGAGGAACATGGTATCCTTCCGATAATGATGCCGGTACTTTTGGACACGAAGCCGGTCACTTAATGGGTTTAGATGATCAATATTCTTCATTCGTAAAACAACCCGACGGCAGCTGGTTAAATGAACAGGATAATACAACAAAATATTCAGCAAGTGATTTTTTAAATTTGTATCACTCCAAGCATCCCGGTGATAATTTAAGCGATGATCAAAATTTTCTTAATAGCAATCAACGTGCAGGCTGGCCCAGCGCAGGCCATGAAAATGATCTAATGGGTGACGAGTCAAAACCGCCGCTTCAATCCGATATAGATAAGCTTGCTGCTCAAGCCGGTTTAATAATCGATATTAACCCCGGAGATATTTTAGTTAATACCGGCGATTACCAGCAGAATTTTGTTGTCAATCATTCAGGAAGTTTATTCTTAAATCCGGGGGAAACGAGAACATTATATGGAATTTATGCAGCATGTATTGATCACTTTCTTCTACCCCCCGATTCAGCCGTGACATTTGCAGTTGCGCCTCCCCTGGATAAATGGAACGGGATAAATGCTGCTCAACCATTATTAAAGCTTGTAAAATATATAGATTCTCTCGGTTATTATTGCAACATATTTGATGATTACTTTGCACAGGAAGCTATTTGGAAAATTTCAGATAATGCAATGCCATTTGAGCCTGATGCCGATACATTATTAATGAATGCGGGTGTAGACATTAACCAGACTTTTGATTTTCCTAAAATGACATACAGTCTTCAAAACAGCGGATCATCCCGTTATATTCCCGATCAACTTTTTGCCGCAGATATTGAACCAAAGAACACAGATGCAAAAATAAACGAAAAAGTTAATTTTACAGCTGGTGTTTCGGCTCCCTCTGTTGGTAATTTTATAACAAGCTTTATATGGATATTAAACTCCCCGAATTCTAATTCTGACCAGATTGTAGCTGATGGCAGCAATGCAGGTCTTACACCATTGCAAAAAGGTGTTTATTCGTTAAATCTGAATGTTACTGTTAAAGATTCGACAGGTTCGCAAAGAAACTTTCAACCCGCCGCAACATCTTATGCGATTGTTCCTGATAAATACACCGAAACATTTGAACATAATAATTTAACTGATTTATTCTCATGGAAAACTTATGGTGATGCACAATGGGCTATTACAAATAAAACCACTCAGACAGGCAGTTTTTCAATTCAGGCGGGAAATATCGGCAGTAATCAATCATCGACTTTAGAAATAAGCATTGATTTGCCTGCGGACAGCAGTATAGAATTTGCCGTTAAAACAGATGAGTCATTTCTTACTACTTTAGGATTTTATATTGATAGTCTTATTCAAGATTACTTTTCCGGTTTTAATGATTGGACTTTTAAAACTTATCAGATACCTGCCGGCAAACATATTTTAAAATGGGTTTATCAAAATTATGGTATAGCTGCAAATAATAATGCAGGTGTATGGTTAGATAATATATTCTTTCCAACAAATGCTGCTCATTTCACTTCGGTAGAATCGGCAGAGAAAATACCCTCTACTTTTAATTTGTTCCGGAATTATCCTAACCCCTTCAATCCTTCAACAGATATAAAATATTCTTTAGCCGAACAAAGCTTTGTAAAGCTAATATTATATGATTTACTCGGAAGAAAAATTAAAGATTTATTCGTTGGTGAACAAAGTGCAGGTCTGCACGAAATTAATTTTAATGCTTTAAATCTTAGCAGCGGCGTCTACTTGTACAGCATTGAAGCAGATTACAGCAAGGGAACTTTTAAAAATGTTAAAAAGATGATTTTGTTGAAGTAATATAATTACTCCAATAAATAAGTCCCTTAATTAATGCTGATAGTCAGTTATTGAAATCAGTGTTAAGACTTCAAAGATAGTATTTTTCTCATTTAGTGAAGATACAAAAGTGTAGTTTCACTGCCCAGCCATTTATGGCGAGGGTTAAATAGGTTCACAAGTATAAAGGGACTTTAATCCATAAATAAGGCTTTTGTAGCTAAAGCCTAGTATTTCTTGGCTAATTCGGTGAGGTTGTCCAAAAAAAAGAACTAATGTCACACTGAGCCTGTCGAAGTGTGACAGTTTAAGCAGCTTTCAGTCTTCGACAGGCTCAGACTGACAGATTTCAAATTATAAATTACTTTTGGGTCAGCCTGATATCATAAAAATATTTTGCGAAACTTCAATTATTTAATTGTATTGGAAACAGACCAGGCTTTTTACTAAAAACAATTATTTATTAAATCAACAACGAACAAATCAAAAGGTCAGATTATGAAAAATTACAGGAGATTAAACATCCTTTTTATAACTTTAATTCTATTAGTATCTTCAAAAGAATCCCTCCCACAGTTAGGGCAACTAAACACTTTGGTTAGACAGGAAGGTATAGTAACCACGGCACTGAATCTTCAAGGCAACAGTTATTTGTATTCAACAGCAATCCAGAGTGAAGGGAAGATAGTTGCAGCTGGTTCCTCTTATATCGGCAGCAAAGGTAATTCCGCCTTATTCCGCTATAATACAAAGGTTGAGCAAAAAAATGATTTTGTTAAAATAATTATACTCTAAATATTCTTTAATAAATCTATCTTAACCAGAGGTTTAAAAACCTTTGGTTAAGAAATTAACCTAAACTATCGTAATAATTCTGACCTTTATTTAGCCATTTTACTCCTTTGAATTATTAATTACTTTCCAATTTGTTATACCAGTTCTTTTTCAGAATAAAAGAGGTTATAGCAGCAATCAAAACAAGAACAGCCAATAAAGACCAGTTTTTTATCACAAATGCCAAAGGTGCTCCCATAAGAGAAATCTGCCAAATGGTTCCGATAAAAATATTGAAAGAATCTCTTCCAAGGTTCTTATTCTCTACAAAATCCGGGTTTTGTTTTTTAACTTTTTCAAGAACCGGTTTCCAGAATCCCCAGGGTCTCACGGAAGTATAAAATTTAATAAGCAGTTCATTCTTTTCCGGTTTTGTAAATAATGCTCCCAATAAGCTTCCAAGCATTGAAATTGCTAAGATATAAGGATAAACAAACAGCAGGTTTGTGTCCGGGAATGCAACAGGCATAACCAAAGCAATTAATAATCCTGCCAACATCCCCCAGAAGTATCCATAGCTGTTAAACCGCCACCAATACCATTTCAATACATTAGCTGCAGCCGACCCGCCCCAGAGCGCTCCTACAATCCATAATGTAGCCGTATCAACCGATTCAATATATAACCCAAACACTATGCTTGCCAAAGTAACAATAATGGATACCAAATAGCTCATTTTTATATATGTTTTGTTGGAAGCATTTGGTTTAAAATATTTCTTATAAATATCGTTCACTATATATGCAGGTCCTAAATTTAGAAAGGATGAAGTTGTAGACATATATGCGGAAAGCATACCTGCAAGTAGTAATCCCATTAAACCAACAGGTATAAAATTGCTGATTGCGAACGGAAGAATTAATTCAAAATCTATATTGGCTCCCATAGCTTTTAACTGCGGACTAAAAAAAGCAAGTGCTAATATTGTAAGTCCCCCAACCATCAGGTAACGCGGTATAGATACTACAATAACTGCCAAACCATTCATCAGCGCTGCTTCCCTTGGAGTTTTAGCTGCCAAAATTCTCTGCAGGCTCTGGGTTGCAACCGGACCGGCTAAACTAACAAAAAGACCCTTAAAGACAGCCATCATAATAAATATAGTAAATAATGAATAACCGTCCGCTGCAATTTTAGCATTAACCGAATTCATAATCCCCGACCAATCCAGATTAAGATGCCACCCGAATAGAATATTTTGCCATCCTGCGGGAGTAACAGCGCTTAACATTTCAGGAGATACTTTATTCATAGCAATAACTGCAATTATTATGGACGAGATAGTCATCAAAATATACTGCATAACATCTGTCAATATCACTCCGAACATACCCCCTTTTACTACATAAATTCCCGTAGCAACGGTAATAATTATTCCATAAACGTGCGGAGACCAATTCCATGGGAGAAAGATCTTGGCAAACTTGCCTATGCCTACAAACCCATAGCTTAAAAATCCAATAATAGATACTACAGAAAATATAACAGTAACAAGGTGGGCAAGTTTTCCCCCTGTAGTTTCCTGGTCAAATCTTGTAGTAATCCATTCGGCACCGGTTAAGACATTTGATCTCCTTAACCAGGCGGCAAGATAAACCATCAAAAATATTTGATTAAAAAGAGGCCATATCCACGGTATAAACAGACTCTTCATTCCATAAACAAAAGTGATATAAACCAGCCACATCGTCCCGGAAATATCAAACATACCCCCGGCATTTGAAACACTTAGATAATACCATGGTATTTTTTTACTGCCGAGAAAATAGGCATCAAGATCTACAGAAGCTCTGCCTGACATGTAAGAACCGGCAATGATTATAATAACCAGGTAGAGAGCAATAATTATTATATCAATTAGATGCAGTTCCATTTATTTATCCTTAACCTCTGAATGAAAGCTTATAATTAAATCAATAAAAGTTTTAAAGCCCCGGGATAATTTGAATTGAAATTTAGATAAAAAATCATCGTTTGCAGAAGCTGACAGTAAAAACATTTTTAATATAATAATTTATCATTTAATTCTATAGAAATGATAATAATTATTGCATTCGTTAAAAAAACTTTTCACGTATTTCCCTTGAATTCAATTTTATCCCTTAAAACCTTAAATATTTCAAAATTTTCTCGATGATAATGATTGAACATCGGTACATTTTCTGGAATTTTTGTGGAATTTTTATGAAAATATTGATTGGATTTTTGTTATTTGTATCCACCGGATTATCCCAAACAAATAATCTTAAATTTACCCACATAACAACCGATAACGGGCTTTCTCAATCCAATGTTAAATGTATTATACAGGATCATCTCGGATTTTTATGGTTCGGTACATTTGACGGTCTAAATAAATTTGACGGTTATAATTTTACCATTTATAAACCTGATCAAAACGACACCACTACTATTAAAAGTAATTCGGTTTCCTCTTTGTTAGAAGATGAAAATGGAGATATTTGGATCGGAACCGACCAGGGATTATGCTTTTATGATCGAAATAAAAATAATTTTCGATCTTTTTTGGATAAAAAATACCCTGCCGCAGTAATAAACAGTGAAATTGGAGGAATATCCGAGGATAAAAATAAAAATTTATGGATTGCTACAAGTAAGGGTGTCATTCTTTATAATCGTGCGAAAAATACTTTTAAACAAGTAAAAGATTATTATTCAAAAGCTGTTTATGTAGATTCACATGGAAATATATGGCTTGGAACATTATCGAAAGGACTTATTCAGGTAAGCCCGGATTATAAAATTTTTACCTCTTTTCCACTTAATATTTCGGGGGAAGAATCCGGCAGTTATGAAATTAGAACTATAAAGGAAGATAAAAACGGAATCTTATGGGTAGGGACTTATAGATCTGGATTAGCATATGTTGATTTAAATAATCTGTCAAAAAAACTGTTATTCAACTTTTCAAATTCACAACAAAAAGGTCAGAGTTTAAGCAGTAATTTAATTCTCTCTTTACTTTTAGATGATTCAGGTATTTGGGTAGGTACCGAAAACGGCGGAATAAATTTTCTTCCTAAAAGCAGAAAATCATTTATATATTATAAAAATAATTCCAATGATCCATCCAGTATAAATAATAATTCAATTTATTCCATTTTAAAAGATAATGCAGGGGATCTCTGGTTTGGAACTTTCTCAGGAGGTATTAATTATCTGAACAAAGGCAACCAGGCATTAAAATGTTATAGAAATATTCCCGGTAACGATAATAGTCTTTCTTATAATACAGTGAGGGACTTTGCACAAGACAAACAGGGAAACATCTGGATTGCTACGGACGGCGGTGGTTTAAACTTTTGCAGTCTGGATTTTAATAATTTTACTCACTACAAGACTTCAAATACAAATTTAAATAAGGATGCAATTTTAGCTGTCTTTATCGACAGTAAAAGCAATATATGGGTTGGTACATGGGACGGAGGAATAAGTCTATTTGATAAAAATACAAAATCATTTAACTCTTTTACCAAGGAAAATTCTTCTTTACAATGTAATAATGTTTTTGATATCGATGAAGATGGAGCCGGGAATTTATGGCTAGGGACAACAGACGGACTGATTCGTTTCAATCCACAAAATCAAACATTTAAAATGTTTACCAATTCAAATGCATCTTTAGCAGAAAATCATATTGAAGTAATTGCAGTAGATAAAAAAGGAAATATTCTTGTCGGAACAACTCAGGGCTTAAGTGTATTTAATCCTGCCACGGAAAAAGTTTCATTTACATATCCAGCCGATCCTAAAAGCCCAAAAGGTTTATCAACAGGTTTTGTTACGGCTATTTTTGAAGATTCTAAATTTATATGGGTAGGTACTGCCGATGGGTTAAATAAAATAGATAAAGAAACAAATACAATTACAAAATATTATGAAAAAAATGGTCTGCCGAATAATTCAATTAAGGGAATTGAGAAGGATAACCAGGGAAATATCTGGATAAGCACGAATAAGGGGATAACACGGTTTAACACTTCAACAAACAAATTTAAGAATTATACTAAATTCGATGGACTCCAGGGGAATGAATATGTTTCCAACAGCTGTTATAAAACAAGGAACGGTAAATTACTTTTCGGCGGAACAAACGGCTTTAATTATTTTGATCCTGAAGAAGTTAAAGATAATACTTTTATTCCGCCCGTAGTGGTAACTGATTTCCAGATTTTTAATAAGCCTGTGAAGCCTGGCGGTGAAAATTCGCCTCTGAAGGTTGATATAAGCAAGACTAAAGAAATTGATTTATCCTATACCCAAAATGTTTTTTCATTTCAGTTTACAGCACTTAATTTCCGTGCTTCGGAAAAAAATGCATATGCATATATGATGAAAGGATTCGATAAGGATTGGAACTATGTGGGGACGAAACGAACTGCGTCTTATACTAATTTAGATCCGGGTGAATATGTTTTTATGGTTAAAGGTTCCAATAATGATGGAATATGGAATAATAAAGAGACTTCAATAAAAATTATTATTTCTCCTCCCTTCTGGGCAACCTGGTGGTTTAGAATGATCATATTTATCGCTTTAGCTTTTACAGTTTATTGGATGATAAACCGGGCAATAATGAAAAGGAAATCACTGGAGGAAATAAATAAAAAACTCGAAACGGAAATTAAACTGAATAAGGAAACAGAAGCTGAAAATTTAAGATTGGCTGCCGAAGCCCGTGAAAAAGATGAAGAGGCAAAAAAACTGCTGCAGGAACAGCATACTTATCTCCAGAATGGATTTGATCTCCTTCTTTCGAAGATGAACCATTTTTCGGAAGGAGATTTAAATGTAATCATTAATACTGAATCGGATGATTCCTTTGCAAGGTTATTTACAGGCTTTAATAAAACAGTCGAAAATTTTAGAAAAATAATACTGAATCTTGTTAAGGCTATTCAATTAACTGCTGAAGCAAGTAATCAAATTAATTCCAGCACTAAAGAAATAGCCGAAGGTACATCAGAGCAAAGTTCAAGATCAGAAGAAGTTGTATCGGCTGTTGAACAGATGACAAATAATTTAAACAGCAGCAGTAAAAATTCTGAAATAGCAGCAAGAGAATCTATTAAAGCTACACAAATTGCAATTGAAGGCGGGAAAATTGTCGATAAAACCATTGAAGGCATGGAAGAAATAAATAATGTGGTTAATAATATTGCCGGAACTATTAAAAAGCTGGAGGAAAGCAGCAATGAAATTGGCGAAATAGTTGAATTAATAGATGAAATTGCAGATCAAACAAACCTTTTAGCTTTAAATGCATCAATTGAAGCAGCAAGAGCAGGTGAATACGGGCGTGGTTTTGCTGTTGTAGCAGATGAAGTGCAAAAACTATCTGAAAGAACTACTGCCGCAACTAAAAATATTGCGGAGATGATTAAACAAATTCAAGTTGATTCAGGCGGAGCAATTAAATCAATTACACTAGGATTTGACAAAGTAAACAAAGGACGCAAATATGCTGAGCAAGCTGGCGTATCCCTGGAAAATATAATTAAATCAATCACGGAAGTATCACAGATTATTGAACAGGTAGCAGCATCTAATGAAGAACAATCGGCCGGTGTTCAACATATTAATGAGAGTATTTTGTTGATTAATGACGTTTCAAGGAATAATGCAAGCGGGGTGAGACAAGTTACAAAAGCAATTGAAGGTCTAAGACATTTAACAGAAGATCTTCAAAAGATTATTAATAAATTTAATATCGAATCCGGAAAAATTATTAAAAACAGCAACTAAGTTTTTTTAATTCTATCAAACTCTTTCTTAGTTAATAAAATTTAAAAAAGTCTGAAGGCAGAATTTAATCAGCTTTCAGACTTTTTAATTTATACAAAGATTTTTTATTTCAATAAAACCATAGCTTGACTTTTTTCATAACCTCCGGCTTTAATTGTATAGAAATATACTCCAGAAGATAAACCGGTTCAGTTAAAATCCTCTTATGAATAAAGATGAAACAGTAAAATCGAAAAGAATTTCATTTTTAAATCGAATTCCTTTCCTGCAGAGATTCTCTCGTTATTTTTTCAATAAATCTGTTTTTCATACATTATTAAATTTTATTGACCAAATTAGTTTGGCTAGGACATCACCGACCTGTTTTAGTGTATCTTTCCCTATATTTCCCATTAAATCTTTTTGAGTATGCCAATAATTTCGTCTTTCGGTTTTTGTATCCGCACCGATAAGTTCCAGGTCGATAATATCTGCGGTTAAAATACCTGCTTCATTTAAAGAAATATGATCATCATAAATTGATTCATCTTCTTTACTAATAAATTTATCCGCTTGTATTTGTTCTGCTAAATTCCATATCGTGTTTACAAGACCCGGAGCATATAGTTTAGAGTTCCCTTCAATAGGAAAATAAGCATCTTTATCCCCAACCATATCCAGAAGAACAGCAAATGCGGGTTTATAATCCTGGGGAAGGTTTGAAGAAAAATATTTTGCTCCCAGGGAATAGCTTTCCAGATCATTCGGCTTACCGTAATCTTCACCATCAAAGAAGATTATATCAATACCGTAATTTATTTTATTTTGTTTTAATAATTTCGCTATTTCAAGAAGAATCCCTACGCCGCTTCCTCCATCGTTGGCACCTAAAATCGGTTTATTCTGATTAGCCTGATCTTTATCCATTTCAGCCCTGGGACGTGTATCCCAATGGGCACATAAAATTATTCTATGTTTCTTTTCTGAATTAAACTTTGCAATAATATTTGTTAACTCCAATTTTTCGTTATTATAACCTTGATAGGTAAAAGATTGTAAAATAATATTATTAGTATACTTATCTAACTCTCCGTGAAGATAATTTAATGTTTCTCTATGCCCTTTCGAATTGGGATTTCTTGGTCCGAAAGAAACCTGTTTTTCAATCTGGTTATATGCATAATCCGGATCAAATTCAGGAATTTTAGCACTTGGTTCTATTTCATATAAAGGTTTATAAGGTTTCTCTTTTTCTCTAGTGCATGAAGAAATAGAAAAAAAGATAAAAATAAGACAAAACAGATAAAGTGATTTTTTCATTTAATTGTTTGAACAAATAAAAAATGATTGTTATAAAAATAGAAAATTATTAAGTATGAATGTATAAGATTAGGAGTAAACCTTTATTCATTAAATGGCGGGTGAATTTTTTATTCATAATCTGCAAGCATCTCACAAATTTTATCCTGATAATACCTTGCCAGGGAGCTATCCCCAGCGTAATTTTGAATTAATATTGAAAATACTATTTCATGATTATTTTTCGAGGTTACATAACCTGATAAAGCACTTACACCGCTTAAGGTACCGGTTTTTGCATGGACATTATTTTGAGCGGGAGTATCCAGCATTCTTTTTTTTAATGTTCCATCTATTCCGGCAATTGGTAATGAATAGTAAAATTTTTTATATAATTGAGGTTTATTTTCGTATAAGTATTTTAATACAGAAAGTAATAATTCCGCAGAGACTAAATTATAACGTGAAACTCCTGAACCATCTGCCAGGCTGTAATTATCAGGATTTAATCCTACCAAAGTTATTAAATTATTAATTGCTGCTATCCCATTTTTTGCTGTTGCAGGTTTTCCGCTATCATTTACGGCAAGTGCATATAAAAGCATTTCAGCACCTAAGTTATAACTCGGCTTGTTAGTATTCACTATTACAGAATCAACCGAATGATAATAATTAGTTAAAGGTGCAGCAAAATCCGGAATGGTTTTAATGCCTTGTACACCGTCCACTTTGATTCCATCTTTAATGAGTTTTTCATAAAACAGAGTTATGCAATACATAGCAGGATTGAAAATATTAACTCCTTGCCAAAATTCCGCAGAATCAATAATAGGTACATTTCTTACTGAACCGTCTACAATAATAGTATTTTTTCTATCAATCCAATCTCTTGTAACTTCATAATTATTCAATCCATCATTATAGGTTGTAATGGTTTTATTAATAATATTTACATATCCAGTTTCAGGTTTTAGATAAACATCTGCTTTTTTTCCGAAACTTGTTGGAGATACAAAGACTTCTATAGAATTTTCATTTATATTTAACGCAGAAAGATAAGGGGCATCAGTGGAAGGATCATCATTCCACATCCATCCATCTCCCCAAAACAAAGAATCTTTCCATGATACATCTGCGTAAATATTGCCGTTAATTTCTTTTAACCCGGTTTCTTTTATTAATTTTACCAAAGAATCAAGATCATGTGTTTGAAATAACGGATCTCCTCCACCAATTATATATAAGTCGCCATATAATATTTTATTTAAAATATTTCCGCTATAATAAATATTGGTAATGAATCTATAATCAGGTTCTAAAAAAAGAAGCGCAGATGCTGTAGTTAATATTTTCATATTTGAAGCAGGATTTAAAAGCATCTTTTCATTTTTTGTATATAAAGTTTCATGAGATGTTAAATCATATATCTCAACTGCAGCCAATGTGGATTGAAAAAATGGTCCAGATAAAAGAGTATCTATTTGATATTTTAATCCCTGAACATTCTCTTGAGGGAAGGTTAGGGTATTAAAAAGAAAAATTATAATTAGAATTTTTTTTATGTTACTCATAAAATTTTAACCATTAGGCGGGAAATGTGGGTGACTAAATAGAAAGCAAATGTCACACTGAGCTTGTCGAAGTGTGACATTTCAATCTTTTCAGTCTTCGACAAACTCAGACTGACAGGTCTCAAATAAATAATTTGTTTTTTGGACGACGTGATAATATACTTAATAGTATTCACGAACCCTAAATTCCACACCTATTTCTTCTGCCATTTTTTTTACTTTTTCATGATTTACATTATTGTAATCGACGATAGATACAATAACCTTATTAACATATTTCTTAGAATTACGAATAAAATTTATTGCTTCATTAAAGAGTTTTTTATCGACCTGGAATATACTTGCGTATTCCTCAGGATTCGAAGTATTTAAACTAACGGAAACTACATCAATTAAATTTTCCATTTCCGGGGTTATATCTTTATGATTTATATAACTGCCATGCCCGTTTGTATTTATTCTTGTACTGCCCCCCTTTTCTTTAACAAAAGCAGCAACCTCCTTTACTATGTTCCATCTTATTGTAGGTTCACCATAACCACAAAAGACTATTTCATCATATTTTTTTGGATCGCCGATTTCATTTATATATACTTCTGCGGGCGGTTCCATTTCTTTACTCATTTTTAAATTATATCCGCTTCTTACTGCTTCACCTTTCCTATCACAGAAAACACAATCGGCATTACACCGGTTTGTTACATTTATATAAAGGGAATTTTTTATTTTATAGGTAAAACTTGTTCCCGGCTTGCTGCCTATACCAAACATTCTGAATACATTATAAGAAGTGAACCTTGCTATATCTTCAATACTTAAATTATGAACTTCGGCAATCTTTTCTGCAATAAGCTTTACATAAGAAGGCTCATTTCTTTTCCCGCGATGAGGAACCGGTGTCATAAATGGAGAATCGGTCTCAAGCATGATATGTTCCAAAGATATTTTTGATAAGATATTTCTAAGCTCATCAGCTTTTTTAAAAGTAATATTTCCGGTAAATGATATAAAATGTCCCATCTTTATATATTCATTTGCATCTTCCAGTGAGGCATTAAAACAATGGAACTGGGCCTTCAAACCCGAACCGCAATATTCTTGAATTATCTTCAACATATCCGCATCCGATTCCCGGTTATGAACAATGATTGGAAGATTTAATTCAATAGCCAGCTCAATTTGGGATTTAAATGCTTCAATTTGTTTTTCTTTGGGAGAGAAATCATAGTAGTAATCCAAACCTATTTCACCGATTGCAACAATTTTTTTATGATTAGCTAACGATTTAATTTCATCTAATAAAGAAGAGTTCCAATCTTTTGTATCATGCGGATGAACGCCCACTGCTCCATATATAAAATCATATTTGTTACATAGTTCAATGGCCTGATGAGCGGTTTTAATATCTGTAGCGGGAACAACTATATAATCAATTCCTTCATCTTTCGCTCTATTGATTACTTCATCAACATCATTTTCAAAATTAGGATAAAATAAATGTGCGTGGGTGTCGATAAACATATTACTTAAATTTTTATATCAAATATTATTAAGGTTAAATAAATTTTTATAATTGTTTAATTGTTGAAATCAACAATACAAAAATTTAACAATTATATAATTTAGCTATTGAATAATTAAAAGAACAATTCCAGACTTAAAGATGCATTTCTAACTGGGGACATATTCCCAATAAGTTCTACATAATAATAATTCAAAACATTATTCACATTTATAAATAATCTTCCAGGAACATTAAAAGTCATAAAATTATATCCGGCTCTTAAATCAAGTGTATATATTGCGACTCTTTCTTTTCCATCTGTAATAAATCTTGATAGATCATCAATTTCCTCTACCCTGCTTAAAAAACGGAAATCACTACCAAACTCAAAAGCTGAAATTTTGTAATCTATATTTGCATAAAATATATGTCGGGGCCGATATTTTAAAGCTTTATTAGTGTTAAGATCTCTGGTCCATAGATAAGTATAACTCAATGAAAGATTTAATTTATCCGGTATAATATTATATTTTGTATATAACTCAAATCCCTGAATTCTTGCACGGGAGATATTATCAAACTGTCCAAAGCTCACTCCCAGGAAGTCGACTAAAAGTTCCGGTTCAATAAAATCATAATATTCATTGTTAAAAGCTGCGGCATCAATGTTAAGATTCGGTAAAGCCTGGTAATTAACTCCAAGCTCAAAAGTAAAATTATGTTCCGGTTTAATATTCGGATTGGGACGGACAATAATTCCGCTTGCTGTTGTTGATGTAAATGCCTCGGCTAATGATGGTGCCCTAAACCCGGTTCCAAGTGAAGAACGTAAAATTATTTTATCGGAAAGTTTATAATTCAAACCAAATTTTGGTGAAACTGCATCAAATGTTTCCAGTGTTTTAATTTTATCAATATCATATCTAAAACCTGCAGATAATGATAACGGAAAATTGAATTTAAAATCCGCTTGTGAATAAGCACCGAATCCATTTGCAGTAGGTTTTCCGAAAATATTGGAATTAACGTTCGATGCTGTCCCTTCAATGCCTGAAGTTAAAATTAAATTATCTGATATTTTATTATTAGTTTGAATTTCCGTTCGATATAAATTTGTTGTCGAATTATTATGCGAAGTAGTTTCATCACGCCAGTTAGTTTTATAATATGATGAACGAATATTTATCGAAAAATTATCCGTGAAAATATTTTTATAAATTAAGCCGAACATATACCTGTTTGACATTGTTCTTTGTCCCTGGTCTGCATCGGGGGGTACAAATGCATGATTAATATCTTTCCAGTAAAGAAAATTGCCGCTTCGCTGATTAATTGTATTTGCAAAAAATGTTAAATCGGAAAAAGAAGAAAATTTATATTTACCTTTAAAGTATCCGACATATCTTTTAAAAAATCCGCTTTGCTTATATCCCGAATCTTCAATCCGGGTTAAAGCAAGAGTAAAACCAAAATTTCCAAAAGAATTTGAATGAGAAAAAGTTAATCCATTAAACTGCCTGTATACCCCAGACCAATCCCATTCATTATAAGAAGGTTTATCATAAGCACCAGCATAACTTTTAAAATAAGTAAAAGATTTATTAGTCATGTTTTTTGTAATTACATTTATCACTCCTCCAATAGCTGATGAACCGTATAACGAACTCGCCGCACCCTTTATAATTTCGACTCTTTCAATCTCTGTAACCGGTATAATCTCCCAAATAATTTCACCTGTATCCCCGGTATAAAATGGAATACCATCTAATGCCAGCAGAACTCTTGTCCCAGCTCCCCTGCTGTAGCCGCTTGAACCCCTGATGCTCACCTGGTCTTCAACCATATTCACACCGGGAGCATATTCCAATGCATATCTTAAATTTGAAATATTTCTTTCTGCAAGATCTTTAGATGGGATCACTTCTGCACTAATGGGAAGCTCAGAAATATTTTGTTCATGCTTTCCTGCTGTTACAATTATTTGTTCTGTTTCAACTGGTTTTTCATGCAGCACTGCATTAATAATTACAGACTTATTTTCTATTTGTATTCCGGTACTATAGGGTTGATATCCAAGACTGGAAAATTCTATTTGGTAACTTCCCGGTTTAATATTATTAATTATAAATTTCCCTTCATAATTGGAAGCTGCACCTATATCTTCACCGACCAAAATCACATTAACAGCGTCTAAAGGATTTCCTAAAGTATCTGAAACTGTACCGCTTATATCGTATGTTTGGGAAAATATCTTTTCTGAAAAAAGGAAAATAAAAAATATTAAACAGAAGTGGAATAAAGTGCCGGTCACCTTTGAGGTGACTGGTACTTTAGGAACACTATTTAAGATAGAAACTTTCATCATTTACCACCAGGAGGTTGTGGAGGCGGATTATTAAAATCGCATACTATATTTATATTCCTTACTAAAGTATTTTCGGGAATTTCCAAAACACCATGTTTTGAGGTATCTCCATTTGAATAATAAACTCCGGCAACAAACCAATCACTTCTTATCAAAGATAAATCTGGCTTTTTTGATTGTGCTACAGCTACATATTCATAAGTTCCTGCACCAATCGGAATGTAAGAAGAATCAGTAGAATTAAAATTAAAGGTTTTAACTCCATAAGGAATTTCAAGACTCACATATTTTAAGTTAATAATATTAAAATCTGCAGATGATTTTAATTCATTTTGAAATACAACAAGATGTGTTCTTGTAATCCCTTCCGGCCAATTGCCGAGGAAAGTTATTGTCCCGCTAAATCCTGCTTTTTGTTCGGCAGAAATCGGGCTTAAGCCTTTGTCACAGCCGTAAATATGAAGTAACAGTAATATTGAAAGTGCAGCTAATAATTTTTTCAGCAATATATTCTCAAGATTATTGGAAGTGAATTTAAGAAAATTAAGAATAAATCTAAATTATTATTTAGAAAGAATATTATCCCCTAAAATTTCAAATATTTTTAATTTATTTTCTTAAAAGATCAAGATATTATTTGAACGAAAATAAAACAAGATTTAATCCCGCCTAATAGTTGTCTGACAATTAATAACGATACATCAAAAATTATTTTATACAGACATGATCAAATAATAAAAATTTAAATATTAGCACTCTGTGCAACTTTTGAGATAGTAGAAATATCACCTAACGGGATTTCATTTTTTCTTCCGCATCTCGGACAGGTAATAGATTTCTCTTTATAATCCGGCGGAACTTTCATTTTTAAGCCGCAGGCACAAACAATAAATGCATATTTATTAATGGTCATCATTAAATCACCGAGAGTTCTTTTCTCTTTAATATTACTAGCAGGTTCCAAATCAGAAGAAGCTTTTCTAATATCAATCTTCGTTTGATCTGACAAAGCAGCGGCAGGCAGTAAAACTGAATTTTTCCCCTTAATCATATTAAAAGCATTTTGATAATTAATATAATTTACTCCGCCCGCCATGCTTCGCAAAATCTTTATTCTTTCGGATGTAGGCGGGTGAGTGCTAGTTAAATCGGAAAGCTTCATCCCTTTTTTCTTTAAAGGATTAATAATGAACATAGGTGCAGTTACTTTATTAGCCGATTTCAAATCCAAATCCGTTGAAGAAATTTTTTCTAAAGCCGAAGCTAATCCTTCCGGGTAGCGAGTAAGTCTTGCACCATTTGCATCTGCTAAATATTCCCTTCGCCTCGAAATTGCGAAGTACAAAAGTTGTGCAGCAATTGGAGCCAAAATTGCAAAAACAATTGCAACTACCATTATTATCATTTGTGCTTGACCGCTATCAGACGATGACTTAGAGCGGTAACGAACCGATGAACCGCCTGAGAACCAAAGCCCTTTCAAAAAAACTTCCGATATTAAAACAATGCTTCCAAGCATAATACCGGCAAATGTCATTACCAGAATATCTCTATTTGCTATATGGGACATTTCATGGGCTACGACACCTTGAAGTTCATCTCGATTTAACTTTGAAAGCAATCCGGCTGTAACAGTAATTGCACTGTTTTCAGGTTTAATGCCTGTAGCAAATGCATTGGGAGCCGCATCATTTATTATGTATACTTTAGGTGTTTTAGGAAGGTTAGATGCAATCCGCATTTCTTCCACTATATTGAATAATTGTTGATGGACATCCGGAGTTACTTCACGGGCACTGCTAACCGATAATAAAATAGAGCTCCCGGCAGTATAACTAACCATCGATAAAATGAACCAGATAAACAGTGCTAATATAACCCCGAAAACACCGCCGCCGGGGAAAAAATAACTTCCCACAAAGTAACCCAACAATATAAGTGCAATTCCCATTGCGATGAATAAAATCATTGTCTTTCTTTTATTCGATTGAATTAATTCCCACATAACTAATAAAAAATAAATATTTAAATGAATGAATGTTTCTAAATTTTTTATGAAAAACTAACTTTTGGAACTTCCCTATCCGACTTATCTTCAACCTGGAAAAATGTTTCTTCTTTAAAATTAAACATCCCTGCCATGATATTTGTCGGAAACACTTGAATTTTATTATTATAGAAAAGAACCTGATCATTATAATTTTGACGTGAAAAAGAAATTTTATTTTCAGTTGAAGTTAATTCTTCCTGAAGTGCCAGAAAATTCTGGTTAGCTTTAAGATCAGGATAATTTTCAACAACCAGGAAAAATTTGCTCATTGCTCCGCTGAGTTCACCTTCTGCCTGTGCACGTTCTTTTACACCTGTTGCATTCATTGCCTGACTACGAGCGTTGGTTATATTTTGTAAGGTTTCTCTTTCATGAGTCATATAACCTTTAACAGTTTCAATTAGATTCGGTATCAGGTCATGTCTTCTTTTTAATTGAACATCAATTTGCGACCATGCATTTTTTACCTGGTTTCTTAACCTGATGAGTGAATTATACATAGAAACAAACATTAGTATAACTACAACGATTATTACTAAAATGATAATTAAAGCTGCCATTTTATTCTCCCGGTTGATTTATTTTGAGTTTATGACCAAACATCTCTTTAACGAAATTTAAAATTTTATCTTCTTTATCCAATCCCCCTGATTCCAATAGCTGTTCAAGTTCACCTTTATCAAACCATAAACCGTGGTGATTTTTGCATCTGTCTATTAATATATTCTCATCTTTTCCGCAAAGCACTTTTTCCATTTTCTTTCTGCAAATCGGACATTTAATTTTTTTTTCAGAACTATTTTTATCAACTATAAATGAAGATAGAAGTTCATTCCTATGCGATGAATCTTCCAAGAGTATTTCAAGCTCTCCTCCATCCAGCCAAATTCCGTTACAGTTTGTGCAGTGGTCAATTTCTACTTTATTAAGTTCAAGGATTATAAGAGGATTATTACAAGCAGGACAATTCATATTTACTCTTTCGAAAATAATTTCATATTAAAAATAATTAATAATTCAGTAAATTCTAATAATTATTTTATATTGAACAATATATTTGTCAGGAAAGTTTCAAATATTGTTTATAAGAATATTTCTTTCTATTTATTTGCCAAATATGCTTCTACTTGTTTTTAAAAAGTATATGCACTTATTTAGTCTGCTAATAATAATTTATTTTTAAAAATGAAAAAACTTTATTTAGTCCGGCATGCAAAATCAAGCTGGGAAAATAACAATTTAAAAGATATTGAAAGGCCTTTAAATAAACGGGGAGAAAGAGATGCTCCTTTCATGGGAAAGTTGATGAAAGAGAATAATATAAAACCGGTTCTAATGATAGCCAGTCCTGCTGAAAGAGCATTAAGCACGGCAAAATATTTTTGCAGTGAAATGGATATTTCCAAGAAACATCTTTTAATTGATAATAATTTGTATGAAGCCGGAAGAAAAGATATTTTAAAAGTTATTCATCAATTTGATAATGAGAAAAATTCTGCAATGATCTTTTCTCATAATCCCGGTTTAACAGATACTGCAAATTTCTTAACTAACGGAGAAATTTCAGATATCCCAACTTGCGGGATTGTTTCATTGAACTGCAAAATTAATAGTTGGAATGAACTAGACAATACTAATTGTGAATTGGATTTCTTTGAATTCCCCAAAAAACATTTCAAATAAAGAAGATTATTGAACAACTAACTTAATATCCGGAGAATAACTTAATTTTACTTTAAGAAGATTATCATTTTTACTGAAATAGAATCCTTCCTTTTCATTTTGAATTTCATCGGGACTATTTAACCGTGGAATTCTAGTTCCGTTAGCTTCAACGAATTTAACTCCATTTATACTATATATATCAAAAATGAAATTATTTAATCCGGGATTATATTTATCAATTTCTTTAATAACATCAATTTCAGTTTTATCTTCTTTGCTACTTACTTTTATATTTGTTAGTGAATATTCCCCTTTTTTATAATTTGTTGTTATACCGTCATCCTGGTAAAAATTGTATATAGAACTTAGTGACGGAAAAATCTTAAATTCCATTTGTGAAATGTTCTTTTCACCCGCAAAAATTTGTTTCTCCTGCATAGGAATAATGCCCCCTTCTTTTATAAAAAGCGATATTTTATCCATAGGAGCCTCCACAATGATCCATTGCTTTCCATTATAGACTTTTGAAGTCCACCAGTCGAGCCACTTCCCTTCCGGCAAATATAATTTTTTGAAGTTTTCATTTTCAGAAACAACAGGAGCAACTAAAAGATTTCCTCCAATCATAAATTGATATTGGATATCATTGGAATAGCATTCATCATCATTTGGAAAATCAAGAAACATTGGTCGCATAACCGGCAGCCCGGTTTGCGAAGCATCATAAAATTCGGTATAAAAAAACGGCAGCAGTTCATATCTAAGTGTTATAATATTTTTTACCCATGCTTCCACTTGATCACCAAACGCCCAGGGTTCTTTATCCTTTTGATCTATAATCGAATGTTGCCTAAAAAAGGGTGTGAAAGCACCAAGCTGCATCCAGCGAGTATAAAGATTTGGAGTAGGTGAACCGAAGAATCCTCCCACATCAGTACCGCAAAATGTTATACCGCTTATTCCCATTCCCTGCGGCATTACACAAGCTAATTTCAGATGTTCTTCTGTAGCCATATTATCTCCCGTCCAAACTGCTGCATATCTTTGAATACCTGAAAACCCTGCACGGGTTAAAATGAATGGACGATTTTCAGGAAATTCTTTCTTTATTCCATCAAAAGTTGCTCGAGCCATTTCCAATGCATAAACATTGTGAATCTTTTTCATATTTGCACCATAATCCTGATCATTAAACTGTATAATATCGGGAATGGCCTGACCCCATGCAGCCGGTTCATTCATATCATTCCAGATTCCAGAAATACCCTGTTTAATAAGCCCGGCATTTTTTTCTCCCCACCATTCACGTGTTTCTTTTTTTGTAAAATCCGGAAAATATGCCCATGAAGGCCAAACTTGTCCCTGGTAAACTACACCATCAGGATATTTGGCAAAGAGATTGTTTTCCAAGCCTTCCTTGGCTGGAGGATAATTTGTGGTATCGGCTTTAACACCGGGATCAACAATACAAACAACTTTAAATCCTTCGTTAGATAAATCTTTCAACATCTTTTCCGGTTGAGGGAATCGGTCTTTATTCCATGTAAAGACTCTGTACCCGTTCATATATTGAATGTCGAGATATATAACATCACAAGGAATTTCTTTATTCCGAAAAGTATTTGCTAATGTCCTAACAGTAGATTCCGGGTAATAGCTCCATTTGCTTTGCTGATAACCCAATGCCCATTCAGGAGGAAGCTCCATTCTTCCTGTTAATTTTGAGTAAGAAGAAATAACAGTTTTTATTTCAGGGCCGTAAATGAAGTAATAATTCATTTCTCCTTTTTCGGCACCAAACCAATAAAATCTATTATTACTTGCTCCCATATTAAAATAGGATTTATATGTATTATCGAAAAAGATGCCGTATGCAGTTTTATTTAATGAACTGGCCGATAAACTTCTTATCCCTATAAAAAACGGGATCGATTGATAAATAGGATCCGTATCATTTGTATAACGCGGTTTATCGGAATTCCACATTACATATTGTTCACCGGTTCTATTCAAGGGTCCTGTCTTTTCCCCCAGCCCATAAAATTTTTCATCTTTAAATAAGTTTTTAAAACATCTTACTTCATCGCAATCAAAACTTACTCCAAAAGTTTTATCATCTTCATTTATTAAATTCATCTGTTTATCAAAAATACTTACCCTGCATGGCGATTTTGAAATTCTTACTATTAATTGTGAAGTAGAAATTTCATAATAATTATTCTCTTCCTTAAAAGAAAATTTATCATTTTCTTTATCATAAATTACTGCGTAAGATGGTGCTTTTGAAAATTCATCTTTATTTGTATAACGGAACCTTATGATATTCTCATCAATTACGTACAGATTGAGTTTACAATTTGTTAATTCAAATTCTATCCTCGCATTATACTTTTGGTATTTTGTAATATTTCCTGCATAAATAAATTCTGCATTAGCTTTACTATACATAATAAACAGCAATGTAATGATGACTAAAATATTTTTCATCTCTATTTTCTAAATAAAATTATAATTAGATGAATTATACTTCTTTTAATAATTTCTTTTTAGGAACTGCTTCAACTACGGCAATGGCAGTCATATTAATAATATCATCAACGGTTGCGCCTCTTTGCAAAACATGGATGGGCTTTTTCATTCCCATAAGTATGGGACCAATAACAGTAGCCTGTCCAATCCTTGCCATTAATTTGTACGCAATATTCCCGGAATTAAGATCGGGAAATATAAGAACATTTGCACCAGCTTTGATACTGCTGAAAGGATAATCATTATCGATGATTTCAGGAACTACAGCAGTATCAGCCTGCATTTCACCGTCAACAATAATATCCGGTCGCTTCAATTTTACAATTTGCACTGCATTTTTCACTTTAATTGATTCAGGGTAAGGTGCACTGCCGAAATTACTGAAAGAAAGCATAGCTACTTTCGGAATAATATCGAATTCCTGGACAGTATCGGCAGCGGAAATGGCAATTTCTGCAAGCTGTTCCGAGCTTGGATCCACATTTACTGTTGTATCCGCAAAGAAGTAGACATTCTTTTTTGCTGCAACAATATAAAGACCGGAAACGATATTTAATCCTTCTCTTACGCCCACACATTGTAAAGCCGGTCTTATTGTAGTTGGGTAATCTGTAGTTAATCCGCTAATCAATGCATCAGCTTCTCCAAATTTCACCATCATTGAACCGAAATAGTTTGGATATCTCATTACCCTTATGGC
>CAYUVK010000034.1:0-44698 GCA_964448105.1 uncultured Ignavibacteriaceae bacterium | reverse complement strand
AAATTCATCACTTTGCTAAATATCCTTTATTTTCTAATGACAAATTTGGGTTAAAATTAAAACTTGGCTAGCCATAGTTTATATGATTGACTCTTAAAATATGGAAGCAAAATTAAAAACTTAAAAAATGATGGTTATTATTTAATAAAATTTTGCTAAATATTTATTTAAACACTTAAACTTAAAAACATATAACTTTATTTTATATTTAATTTAATATCGCTATTTTTGAAATAAAAATGCAATTTGATCCTTCTTTTTTTAGAGAATTAAAAAAAGTATTAAATAAATATCAAAATCTTGAGTATGTTGATAAAGGTGGATTTAAATTTGTATTTAAAGCAGAATTAAATGAAGAATATGAAGCTATAAAACTAGTAAAAGTCCCCTCCTTGGATGAACTAGAAGTAAAAGAGGAATTAAAAGAAGATTTTATTCAGGAAATTAAAAAAAGACTTATTAGAGAAGTTAATTTATTAGGTAGATGCAGAAGTCCATATATAGTTAAGTTAGGTAAATTAAGCCCTTATGAAATTATAATTGAAAATCAATCTTATATAGTTTATTCAGAAGAATTTTTATCCGGAAATAATTTATATACTTTAATTAATTCTGGTTACAGACCTGATGAGGAAGAGATAAAAACTCTTTTAATCTGCTTATTGGAAGCGATTTTTGAATTATGGAATTCATTTCAGACGATTCACAGAGATATTAAACCGTTGAATATTTTTAAAACTGATATTAAAAATCGTCCTTTTATTCTTTTAGATTTGGGTATTGCTTTTGTTCTTAATGAAACACCGTTAACAGTAGATGCTTCAAATAGACTGCCTCAAGGCACAATTAAATATTTAGCACCAGAAATGTTGAGCCCAAATTTTAGAGGCTCTTATGACTATAGAAGCGATCTATATAATTCTGGAGTTGTATGTTATGAATTTGCTACTGGACAGCATCCGCTTTTAAACAATGAAGATAATCTTATCTTAACCCTTTCGAAAATTATCCGAGAGAATCCAAAACCTATTGAATTATTTAGGGATGATCTATCATCTGAGCTTTGTTTTATTATTAATCAATTAATAAAGAAGATAGTAGCACTTCGTCCTGGGAATATTCCTTCTTTAATAAAAAGATTAAAGAGAATTTAATGAAGATATTTGCTCAACATGGGTATGGTGAAGGTGACAAAATATTAAACGGCTTGAGACAAAAACTTATACATGGTATAATATTCAGTCCAAGAGATGTCACCCCAGATAAGTTAGAGTATAAACTTAACGAATATCAGCTTATAAATGATGTAGAATTATTATTGGATCCCCAATATTATACTTGTCTTATTGGTTCTAATCCAAATGTAAACATCGGTAAACTTGAGCAATATCCCTTTTTCAAATTTGAAACCAAAAGCAAGCTAGAGGAGGAAAGAAACATAAACAAAATCTTAAAGAATTCTTTAGAGTTTCAAGACACTCTTTCGTTAACTTCTATCATCTCGCCAAATATACTTATTTCAAATTCATTTGATTCAAGAGATGCTGTTATTGCTAAAAATTTTATTAGATTATCTTTTCAAAATTATCATCCTAAATCATTAAAAAAGCCTTTAATATGTACTTTAGCAGTTTCTAAGGATGCCTTGACTAATTTAAATGAGTTGCAGGAATTTCTAAATGAAATAACAATTTTAGAGGAACCCCCAGATGGATTTTATATACTTATTGCATTTAGAAGTAGTGAATCAAGAGCAGAAGTATTTAATTCAGATGTGTTAGCAGCTTGGATGCTAATTAATTATAGTTTAAAAGTTAATGGATTTAAGGTAATTAACGGTTATTCGGACTTAATATCACCCCTTTTAAGTTGTGTTGGTGCAGATGTTGCCTGTACAGGTTGGTGGTCAAATCTTCGAATGTTTTCGATTGATAAGTTTATGCCCTTGTCTTCTGGTGGTAGATTACCAATACAAAGATATTTAAGTAAGAATTTGTTTAATAGAATTACTTATTATGAATTAGATGCTTTGAAAAAGTTAGTTCCCGATATTTTAAATAATTTAAGTACCGATAAATATTATTTAGAGGGTGAACCAGATAGATCAATAGAAATATTACAGACATGGGAGGTTTTAAATTTACTTTGTGATGAATTATCTAAAAATACAATAATAAAAAATTTAAACTATTTTCAAACTTTAATTGATAAGGCACTCAGTATTTATTCAAAAATATCTGCTTATATACCATTAGATACAAAATCTAATTCAGAGCACTTAGAACCGCTGAACTATGCTATAACAAAGTTTAAATCTCTTGCAGAACTTTAAATTTTTGATTTAAAATATCTATTGCTTTTTCTTTTGCTTCTCTATTAATTGGTTTGTGTGCTCTAGGGGTAAATATTTTGTTTGTTTGCTTATTCTTTTTATCAAAAATCCAAAGTCCTATGTTAAAATCGGAGAAAAGTTTTTTATTAATAACTGCCTTGGCTGAATATTCTATAGGGATAATTACAATGGCTCTATTTGAGTAATACTTATATCTATATGCTTGAATAATCGCTTTTCGCCAATCTTTTATTTTAACTTCAAAAGTTGTTAAAATTGTCCTAATTAATCTGGATTCATTATGACAATTTTTTATACTGTATTCCCACAAAACTAAATCCGCAATACCATATCCATTTAAATCTAGTTCTTTAGCTAAGATATATTTTTTATTATAATTTTTGATTAATAATTCCGTATTAAAATTATTAACAAAAGCATGTACAAATAAACTTTCTATTCTTTTGCTTGATTTAGAATATGGTAAGTTTTGTCGTGGATAATTTTTACTTATTCGACTTAATTTTGTTTCCATAATTCAAATTATAATAAAAATTTGTATTTTCCAATTATAAGTTTTATATATTTATATATACACAAATATATCAATTATATAAATAAACTGGTTCGATAAATTCTATAATTTAATTTTTAATGAGAAGTTTAATTATGCAAACCTTCAAAGTAAATCTAACAAGAGTTTATTCCATTACCATTGATGCTGAAGATGAAATATCCGCTAAACAACTTGCGGAATATTTTATTGGAAATCCTAAAGACGAATCGAATGATAAAGATAGAATAAATCATAACTTCAGCATTCATGAAATTGAAATGGAAATGAACGAAGCTTTTGAAGCTAAAGAACTATCCTTATAAAAATTAATATTTTATTCTTTTCAATCTCCGGCTATACTTATACTCTACTCAATTAATCTAACTAAAACGCTGCAATTTTAATTCATTATCTAAATTTTGTTAAATTTTAAACTTGCTTATTTGATATTAATATGATATCATTACAATATCAATAACATTTTTTAGGGAAGAAAATGGAAAAAATAGCAGAAAAACCAGCTTCAAAAATTAACGGTTTTGTAATACTGTTAATTTCTTTTCTATTATTAGTATTGGATATTTACCTTTTTGTAGTTGGGATACAATCAAAAGATCCAGGATTTTTATGGATTTTTATCCCTGGAATTTTGATAATAGTTCTTTTAATTAGCGGGTTAATAGTTGTCCAGCCGAATGATTCACGGGTAATAATATTTTTTGGTAAGTATTCCGGGACAGTTCGTCAATCCGGTTTTTGGTGGGTAAATCCTTTTACAATAAAAAGGAAAATCTCATTAAGAATAAGAAACTTCAGCAGCGAAAAAATTAAAGTTAATGATTTAAATGGAAACCCTATTGAAATTGGGGCTGTTATAGTCTGGAAAGTTGGTGATTCTGCCAAAGCTGTTTTTGATGTGGAAAATTATGAGCAGTTTGTCGACATACAGAGTGAGACATCAATTAGATCTCTTGCATCGGAATTTCCATACGATGAAAGTGAAAATAACAAAGCTTCGTTGAGAGGAAGCCCGCAGGAAATAGCCGAGAGTTTGCAGAAGCAGGTTCAATCAAGGTTGGAAATTGCAGGTGTCGAAGTTATTGAAGCCCGTATAAGCCATCTTGCATATGCTCAGGAAATAGCACAGGCAATGCTGCGAAGGCAGCAAGCCGAAGCAGTTGTTGCAGCAAGGTATAAAATAGTTGAAGGCGCAGTCGGCATGGTTGAAATTGCATTGAAATCTCTAAGCGAACAAAATATAATTAATTTAGATGAAGAGAAAAAAGCTACAATGGTAAATAATCTCATGGTTGCATTAGTCTCGGAATCAGAAGTAACGCCTATAATAAATACCGGTACCCTTTATCAATAAAATTGATCTGATAACGCTTTATGAAAAATTTGTCGTATTACTATGGAAAAAAATTAGAATTTATTCAGCCTTCTGTGTGGAAGACATATTATGAATTGAAAAGCAATGATGAAATTATCGGGACAATAAAAAAAGTTAAAACATTCGGCTTTCAATTGGAAATAGCGATGTTTAATAAAAAATGGACCTTTTACCGCCCTTCTTTTTGGAGATCGGAAGTTGCAGTAAAAGAATCAGGGTATACATTGCCGTATGCAAAATATAAGGGGGGAAAATTTAAGCAGCACGGTATGATAGAACTACCCAGGGGAGAAAGAATAAAGTTAATGTTTAAAGCTTTTAAAAAAGATTATGAAATACAGGATTCATCCGGTCAGGTATTTGTTAAGTTAGTTGATAAAGTTAAATTCAGGACAAATGTTGAGATATTTATCGAGAAAAGATCTGAAGTAATTGATAAATACCCGTGGATAATTGTTCTTGCATGGTATATTTCGGCACAAAGGAAGCATGCAGCCATGGCAAGGTAAAAATTTAATTAAATATATATGGCAGAAAAGAAAAAGTTTTTATTGAGAATCGATGGTAATATTCATGCTGCCCTGGAAAAATGGGCAGCGGATGAATTAAGAAGTATTAATGCACAGATTGAATATTTATTAACCGAAGCATTAAAAAAATCCGGAAGATTAGCTTCTAGTAATTCAAATACAAACAACGAACAAGATTCATCTTCTTCTATTGAGGATGATAAATAGTACAAATGCAGAGAGACCGGTTTTGGTGACTCAATACTTATCTTTATGAATAGATTCCTCAATTCTAGTTTTTGACTTTCTCTTTTATCCAGTTAAGTGCATAATCAAATACCGGGTCATCTCCTTTTGCAAAATCCAAAGAGTCTGCCTTCACATAAATACCGGGTGGAATTCCATTCCATTCAATTATTTTTTTGTCGGCAGTATGTTCAATCCATTGGGGTACTGTATACTGCCACCCATTCGAGAAAGAATAAAATTTTGGGTTGCCGCTTCCTCCTCCTGTTGTGTCGCCAATAGTAGTTACAGAAGGAATATTTTCTATAGCAGAAATAAATCCTTCATTAGAACTAAAACATTTTCTTCCGGTAAGAACCACAACCGGTTTTTTCCATGTTTTCCCTCTCGGTGTTACCATAATTGAATGAAGCGGGGTTAGATCTGTGTACAGCGGACCGCTTCGTACTTGTGAGTAACTTCCTACCGTTGCAACAGAAGTAAATCTTCCTGCAACTTCAAGTGCAAGATTCTGGTTACCTCCTCCGTTAGCCCTAACATCAATAATAACTCCATGCATATCACTATTTGAATCAAGAATATTATCAAAATCAGAAATATTGAATTGAGCATCCAGCCATGATTGAATTCCAACACAAAGAATAGAATCAACAACAACATAACCGGTTGAGCTGTTTACCATAACACCATTATACTGCTGAAATAAAGCTTGATATACACTTGCGTCATAATTTGGTGGATATGAATTAATATGTGTTGGTATATATGTCCCGTTTGGTCCAATAAAATAAATATGACCATCACGAAGCGGAGCCAGCATTGAAGCACAGATTGAAATAAATGACTCTGCCGATGATGCCTTTTCAACAGAAGGAAGGTAAAGATCATGAAGCTGCTTCCAGTCAATATTCTTGAAAGGGAAATAACAATATTCTTTATCAAAATGATTCCACAAAGTTTCAAAATCTGCAACGTATTGCTCCGAACCAGTATTAACTATATTGTCATCATTTTTGCATCCCCAGAAGTTTGTAAACAGTAAGCAGCAAAACAAGAGAGTAATAACTTTGAAGCGCATGATTAATTGCTCTCTGGAACAATTACAAAAAAGCAGGGAAATATTGAGAATAAATTTCCCCATAAGTTTTTAATTATTTAAAAAATTGTAAAAAATTCTGTCTAAATCAATATATAAATGAACATTTGTCTTTTTAACGGAATGGTCTCAATCATTCCAGCTTGTGTCCTGTATCAGAAACCAGTATGAATAAATAAAAGTAAAAGTAAACAAAAGGAGATTTGAAAATGAAACCGAGTAGGACATATTTTACCGTATTATTCCTGGCTATAATTTTTTTATTATTGCCGATTTCACTACAAGCTCACCAAAATTCGGAATATCAAACTGATAGCCTAATCACAAAAGAAGTCCAGCATAAAATAAGAAGCAACTTGTTTTATACGATTTTTGATTGGGTCACAGTGAAGACACAAGACGGAGCAGTAACACTTAATGGTTATGTACACCTCCCTTGGGACAAAGCATTTTTTGAAAAAATTACCAAAGAAGTTGAAGGTGTAAAATCCGTTACCGATAAGATAGAGAAAGTAAGCGGTCCTGATGATTTGCGTTATAAAGCTGCAGAAGCAATTTACAGCAGTCCTGATTTCGAAAAGTATGCATTTATGAAAGATCCTCCTGTGCATATTATTGTTATAAGCAACAGAATAATTCTAGAAGGCTCTGTCATATCGCCAATGGAAAAAAGCTGGGCAGATATGCTCATCCAGTGGCATACCGATGCATTTAAGGTTAAAAATTATTTATCAATTGAAAAAAGTTGATTGCTTATACCAAACAGTATGAAGTTCAAGAGCAAGGGATAAGCCTTTTCTTTAATAGATAATGACATGCAAACATGCAGTTCATGCATCCATGCTAAATTTAGATTTTATTTAACTCTTAATTTTCTTTTTGATGCTTCATAAAGAATTATGATATTTGGGGAGTCAAGTTTACTTATATATACTCTCAACATAAATTTTCATCTCATGATTAAATAAATAAAGGAAGTAATTTTAAAACAGTTTTATTCAAATACTGCGTAAACAGAATGTAGAATGTTTTACTGTTAATTGGAGAATTTAATATGAAAAATTTAAATAGTGAATCAGCAGTTTGTCAAATTTGCAAAAAGGAAAAAAAGATATCCGTAATGCGTCCTGTAGTTTCTATTCGTCCTCCAATAGTTCAGCTTATTAACCAGGATGGTTACCAGCTTGAACCTCAAGGCTATGTATGTCTTGATGATCTTAATAAGTACAGGAAGCAATACATTCAAGGAGTCATGGAGGAAGAAAAAGGAGAGCTGAATGCTAACGATAAGGAAGTGCTTGATAGTATTGTTGAAAGAGATTTAATCTCAAGGAATGTTGAACAGGATATTGATAAAAAAATAACTTTCGGACAAAGATTATCCGATAACATTGCAAAATTCGGCGGCAGCTGGAGGTTTATTATTCTTTTTATGTCTTTCCTTATAATCTGGATGATTATAAATGTTATTTTTCTAACTGTAAAAGCTTTTGATCCTTTTCCTTTTATCCTTTTAAATCTGATACTTTCCTGTATTGCGGCAATCCAGGCTCCTGTAATTATGATGAGCCAAAATAGGCAGGAAGAAAAAGATCGTATACGTTCTCTCAATGATTACCAGGTTAATTTAAAAGCCGAAGTTGAAATACGGCTTCTACATGATAAAATTGATCATATGCTTGTTCAGCACGGGCAAAGGATGCTCGAAATTCAACAGATACAGGTTGAGTTAATGGAAGAAATTTCAAGTAAAATGAAGAAATAATCTCAATTAAAAGATTAGAAGATTAAAAAAATTGTAAAGGGTGAAAGATAGATAAAATTAAACTTTTGCAATTTGTAAATAATCTTAGAACTCTTTAGATTTTTTTGTTAAATATCGAGTTATATTTTTATAAACTCAGAGATATAAGTAATTATTTATTAAAGGATTTAGAGTGGAATATAAAATTCATCCGGTAACCAAAATTGGACACATTCATTTAACAGTTTCCGACCTTGACCGATCATTAAAATTTTACAGGGATCTTCTTGGATTTGAAATAACACAGGGATATGGAGATTCTGCTGTGTTTTTATCTGCCGGCGGTTATCATCATCATATAGGGTTAAATACATGGGCAGGGAAGGGAGCAACATCACCCCCCGGCGGGCATACTGGGCTTTACCATTTTGCAATTCTTTATCCCTCAAGAAAAGAGCTGGCAAGAATTTTAAAAAGATTATTCGAAATCAATTATAAAATAGAAGGTGCTTCGGATCATGGTGTATCCGAATCAATTTATATTACCGATCCGGATGGAAACGGGGTTGAACTTTATGCAGATAGGGACGAAGAAAAATGGCCTGTTGATACGGAAGGACATTTACAGATGGTAACAAAACATCTCGATGTTATGAATCTTCTTTCGGAACTTGACGATGAGTAATTAATAATTGTGTAACTTAATATTATGGAATAAACTTTTCGTTTATTGAATGCAAGCTTTACATTCAATACGGAAAATTACTTTTGAAATATAAATTATAGAACGGGGTATCATGGGACTTAAAAACGGTTCGGTGTTCTTTACAGATAAAGAAAGCCTGGAAAGTTATTCGCTTACCAACCAGTTTGACGAACATATGGAATTTATGCTGGTAAAGGATAAGTTTACGGCTACAGGGGAAGACGCTTATTATGCACTTTCATTATCAATCAGGGATCGTCTTGTTAGGCGATGGCTGCGTACCCAATTAAAATATACACAGGCTGACGCTAAAAGAGTCTACTACCTTTCGATGGAATATTTAATGGGTAGGCTTTTGGGAAATGCACTTATTAACCTTGGTTATTATGATGAATGTTATAATATTCTTAAGGATAATGACTACAGCCTGGAAGCAATTAGAGATTATGAAAATGATATGGGGCTGGGAAATGGAGGTTTGGGAAGGCTCGCAGCCTGCTTTTTGGATTCGATGGCGACTATGGAACTGCCTGCTTTCGGATATGGAATTAGGTATAAATTCGGAATATTTGAACAGGAAATTGAAAACGGCTACCAGGTTGAAAGAGCAGACAACTGGCTGATTTTTGGAAACCCCTGGGAAATTTTGAGGAGAAAATTAGAATATAAAGTTAAATTTTACGGTAAAGTTGTTCAGCACTCAAACGATAAATTAAAATTCGAATGGGTGGATACTCAGGATGTTATGGCAATTGCATATGACGTTCCTGTCCCCGGATACAACACCAACACAGTTAATAATTTAAGGTTATGGGAAGCTAAAGCTACAAAGTCTTTCAGCTTTGAAGACTTTAACAGCGGTAATTATCTTGCTGCAGTCGAAAGCAAGAATAATTCCGAAAACATATCAAAAGTCCTTTATCCTAACGATACAATTGATAAAGGAAAATATCTAAGGCTTAGACAGCAATACTTCTTTGTATCTGCAACATTGCAGGATATTATTCGAAAATATAAAATCAATCATAAAACTTATGATAAGTTTGCCGAAAAAACGGCAATACAATTAAATGATACTCACCCGGTTATTGCAATCCCGGAACTGATGAGAATTCTTATTGATGAAGAAGGATTAAGCTGGGATGTGGCATGGGATATTATTACCCATACATTTTCATATACAAATCATACAGTTGTCCCGGAAGCATTGGAAGAATGGTCTGTTACAATTATAGAGAATCTTCTTCCCCGTCATTTGATGATTATTTATGAAATAAACAGAAGGTTCATCGAATTTATTAAAAAGAATTATACTACTGATGACTCAATTATTGCCGAGCTTTCTATTATAAGGGAGCAGCCGGAAAAGAAGATAAAAATGTCCAATCTGGCGATTATAGGCAGCCATACTGTAAACGGTGTGGCTGAATTACATACTGAAATTTTAAAGAAAAATATTTTTCATCACTTTTATAAAATATTTCCTAAAAAATTTGTAAACATAACAAACGGAATAACTCCCAGGCGATGGCTTAAAACCGCCAACCCTCTTTTATCCGGTTTAATTTCGGATAAAATAGGCGATAAATGGATTACAAAATTATCGGAATTAAAAAAGCTGGAAAAGTTTATTGATGATACGGAATTCTGTGAAAATTGGAGAAGCAGTAAATGGCTTACTAAAAAATTATTAATCGGGTATATAAAAAATGAGCACAACGTCGATATTAACCCGGAGTCTATGTTTGATGTTCAGATAAAAAGATTTCATGAATACAAACGGCAGCTTTTAAATGTATTTCATGTAATTACTTTTTATAATAGGATAAAAGATAATCCTGATCTTGATGTTGTTCCAAGAACGGTTATCTTCAGCGGGAAAG
This sequence comes from uncultured Ignavibacteriaceae bacterium, assembly GCA_964448105.1. GTDB lineage: Bacteria > Bacteroidota > Ignavibacteria > Ignavibacteriales > Ignavibacteriaceae > CAVQBP01. Next base: position 34,233 of record CAYUVK010000034.1, on the reverse strand, counting down.
CTGCACCTGCTTATTTTATGGCAAAGATTGTAATTAAATTAATTAATTCCGTCGCCGATGTTGTCAATAACGACAAAGATATCGGGAATAAATTAAAAGTAATTTTTCTTAAAAATTATTCCGTTACTCTTGCCGAAAAAATTATACCGGCTGCCGATCTTTCGGAACAGATCTCGACAGCAGGATTTGAAGCTTCCGGTACCGGTAATATGAAGCTTGCACTAAACGGTGCAATTACTATCGGAACAATGGATGGAGCAAACGTTGAAATGCGTGAGGAAATGGGGGAAGATAACATAATTATTTTTGGTTTGCTGGCCGATGAAGTAGTTAAGCTTAAAAAGAATGGATACAACCCTAGAGAGTATTATGATAAAAGCTTTGAACTGAAACGCGTCGTTGATATGATCGCAGGTGACTATTTTAATCCAAATGAACCGGGAATTTTCCAGCCGATTATTGACGGCTTAATGGAATATGATTACTATTGTCTTTTTGCTGATTATGATTCTTATATAAAAGCACAAAGAAAAGTAGATAATTTATATAAAAACCAGGATCAATGGACTAAAAAATCTATACTTAATTGTGCAAGAATCGGGAAGTTTTCTTCAGATCGATCTATTAAAGAATATTCGCAGAAAATCTGGAATGTTAAACCTGTGAAAGTTGAACTGGAAACATTAAAAAATAAAAAAGATAAAATTTAAATTAGAGTATGAAAACAGCTTTAATAACCGGAGCCAACAGAGGAATTGGTTTTGAAATCTCAAAACAGCTTGCTCAAAAAGGCTTTATGGTTTTTCTATCTGCAAGAGATAATGAAAAAGGAAACAAAGCTGCGGATGAACTCAAGAAAAAAGGATTAAATATTGAATTTCTTCAAATGGATGTAACCGATAAAGAAAGTATTAATAATGCTGCTGAAAAGTTTAGAGAAAAATCTGGAAATCTTGATGTGCTGATAAATAATGCAGCTGTTCTTATTGATGAAGGTGATATAACAAAGCTTGAACTTGATACCTTCCAACAGACTTTAACGACAAATACTGTCGGACCCTATTTAGTAATAAAAGCATTTCTTCCTTTTATGGAAAACGGTTCAAGAATTATTAATATATCCAGTGATTCCGGTTCTTTGCGTAATATGGGAAGCAAAACACCGGCTTACAGTATTTCCAAAACCGCATTGAATGCCGTTACAAGGCAATTTGCTGCCGTACTAAAAAGAAAGGGGATTGCAATTAATTCAGTGCATCCCGGCTGGGTTAGAACTGATATGGGCGGATTGATAGCACCCCGCTCGTTAAAGAAAGGCGCAGAAACACCTGTTTGGCTTGCTGCAGAAGCGCCAATTGAATTGACAGGAAGATATTTATATGATAAGGAAGAAATGGAATGGTGAACGACATTAGAATTTCTTTCTGCTTTACTCCACTTCAATAAAAATTTATTACATATCAAATAAAGTTTTTTAAATTCATTTTTTAGTTAAAAACGTTCCCGATAAAAAAATAATGATGATGTAGTAGGAATTAAAAAAGGGCGGGGTGACCCGCCCCAAAATATTTTTGTTATTTCATCATTGAGAGATCAGGTCTCGTATGCCCATTGATGTGTGTAAAATTTTTGAGGGTCTTTAACATTTTATCCCAAAGCATTTCCCCGTCATTGCCTAACTTTTCATTAACCATATTATTGGTCTGATAAAAATCAACGTCATCTTTTGCACCTTGAGTAACTACAACCAGATCATTATCAAATCCAAATTCGGGCAGCCAGACATCATAGCCCATTTCAATATCATCTTTTTTACTTAGTTCTTTGTACTGTTTGGCTATTTCAAAAAACTCCTTCCTTTTTTCAGGGAGTACGTAAAAATAATCCCAATGCAGAAATTTTATCTCACTTGGTTTTAACTTGGGGTTTTGGGGAACATATGAATATTTTCCTGAATGTGTAACAATTCCATCTTTGGAGGATTCAATAGTAGCTGAATTCTCTCCCATTGTGTTTGTCCATTTATCTTTTCCTACTTTTTCTTGAGCCGATCCAAAATTCTTAATCACAGTATCAACATCAGCATAATTTGAAATAGGAATCAGATAATAAAACAGATTATCATCTCTCTGGGATGCACGTATCTCGACGTCTAAACTTCCTTCTTTAAATATATTTATAACATCTTTGCTAGTTTTTTCATATTGATCGATCATATTTATTTTTGCTTTTTCTTCGTGAACCCAATATAGTTGATCTTTTGGTTCATCCTGTGCGTTTGCAGAATAATTGCTGATCAAAAAAACCAACATAAAAAAAAGGAAATAGAACGTATGGAACTTTTTCATAAAAAGCCTCCTATGATGAATGTTGTAAGGAAAGTTATTTAAAATCCGGGAACAACGTAGACTATTGAGTTAAACTTAAAAATAATATTGTTAATAACAAAAAATGGTTATGATATAGGATACAAATTTGTGGAAAGTTGATGAAATGTCGGTAGAGGCGTATTGCTGCCATACGCCTCTACAATTTGATTAAACTTCTGCGGTTTTTTTAGCTGTACTTATTTTTAATGAAAACCAGATTGGGCAAAAGCTTAAAAAAGCGGTTAATAAAAAGACAACCGCAAATATTCCCAAAACAATTGCCAGCCAGCCGGTTACTACATTAGTGAAAATCAATACTGCAAGTAAAACAGCTAAAAATATTCTAATTGCTTTATCTGCCGAACCTACGTTTTTTTTCATAGCATATTCCTTTCTAAAATTTTATAATTAGATTAAACCTAATTGAAAAGGATTCAAGAAAAGATATAATGAAATATATTGTAGGTTATCTAACCTATTTAACTCATGTAGATTTTAATTTGTTAAATAAATTTGTTTGAGTATTTTTGATTTCCTTAATCCAATTAAAAACCATTAAATTATTTAACGTATAAAATTTATCGAAGTAAAATCATTTTTTTAGTTTGCATAAAATTTCCTGCTTGAAGCCTATAAAAGTAAACTCCACTTGAAAGACCTGTCCTATCGTTAGATAAGTTGTCTGTATCGAAAGTTATTTTATATTGACCTGTTGTTTTTACTTCATTAATAAGTACAGCTACTTCATTTCCTAACACATCATAAATTTTTAAGTTAACGAATTCTTCACCTGAAAGGGGCGCAACCCGGAATTCAATTATTGTTGAAGGATTAAATGGGTTAGGATAATTATTCGATAAGCTGTAACCTCTTATTGCTGTAGATGCATCGGGTACTCCTGTTGCTGGTGAGTAAGTGTACAAGTATTTTTCTATATTTACCCATTGCGAAGCATTCCATTCTTGTGAGATCAATTCAGTTCTATTATTATCTCCGTCATAGGTTGCATTATCTTTAAAATTATTTGACCATTCAGAACCACTCCAGATATAAGAAATCCATTCAACCCAATCATTATTTGAATTGTAACTTTGAGTTTCTCTTTCATCATTTTCCCATTGCGAAGCATTCCAGTTGTAACTAATCCATTCAGTCCAATTGCTATTTGCATCATAAACTTGGGTTTCTTTATCATTATTGGCCCAATTAGAACCATCCCAATTAAAATCTATCCATTCAATCCAATTGCCATTTCCATCATAAGCTTGAGTTTCTCTATCATCATTGACCCATTCAGAAACATTAGATAAATAGTAAATGTATTCAGTCCAATTACCATTTACATCATAACTTTGTGTAGCCCTTTGATGATACATCCAGGCGGAGCCATTCCAATCATAATCAAACCATTCAATCCAGTTATTATTTCCATCATAGAATTGTGTCTCCCTGTCGCCATTAATCCAGCTGGAACCATTCCATTCATAACCAAAGTATTCCGTCCAATTTCCATTCCCATCATAGCTTCGATTATATTTAAGGTTATTCACCCATGCTGAGCCGCCCCAATCGTAATTAATGTTTTCCGTCCAGTTTCCCTGTCCATCGTAGGTTTGAGTTTCCCTGTCATCCTCTACCCATGCCGAGCCATTCCATTTGTAATAAATCCATTCCAGCCAATTACTATTAGCATCGTGGGTTTCAACTTCCCTTTCACTATTAACCCAATTAGAACCTTTCCAAGTTTGCCAAACTTTTTCAACTATGTAATTAGTCCCATCATAAGTAGGAATATAGAGTAATTCGTTTACCCAATTAGAACCATCCCAGGTTTGTTTTGTATAACCGGTTAAAAAACTTTCAGTATGAGTTACTTTTCCCATAATTTGCTCTGATGATTTATTTGTGTAAAAACTTCTATTAGATTTAGAATGACTTTTATACATTTCTTTGTTATGCATTACTTTCTCGGAAAATTGGTTCTCTCGAAGTGATAGTTGAACAGATTTCGTTAAAAGTTTTTTATTTTGAAGTCCTGCATCGTTACTATGCTTTAAATTGAAAAATAACCTTGAAGATTGATTATCACTTTCCTGTGAATAATCATCAACCGGGCAGCATAAAAACAAAACGAATGAAAATATTAGAAATTTCATTATTAACTCCTTATTTGTTTAAATAAATTTTATTATTATCATAACGAATTATAAAAATACTTTTATGACTGTCTAAATGACTCTTCTAATAAGAAATTTAAATATTAACTGAACATTCTATAATGGACTTCACTTACATCTCCTTACTAAACTGCAAAAAGTATTTTAGGCACCGGTAAATACCGGATGAATTATGGAACGAATGCTAAAAAGATATACTATTATTTTTAGACTATAATGGATTGTTTTTAAAAATTTATTTTAGAATTGAGAAAAAGTCAATAGATGTTAAAATATTTTTTCAAGCTCGGGTTGATAAATGGCAAAATTTGTAATTTATTCTGAACTAGTTGATCCTCGACACTTTAATGGGAAGTTCACATAACATAATCCCCCCAAATATTTGATTCATAATAAAAAAGTATTGATTATGGATGTATATCTAATTTCTTTTTCTATCAGAAATTTTTGCTATTCAACATTTTCTAATGACTCTGTTGCCTACCCTGAACAGGACGTGGCTGCACCTTCCATATTCAGAATTACTCTATTACTTTAGTTACAAGCTATTGTTTAATTTAAATTCTGGAAAGAGGTTAAGATGAATATAAAACCTGAAATTTCATTCCGAAATGTACAACATTATATATCCATAAAAAGTAAGTAAAGGAGAGAAGAAATGCCAACTGTATTACCGCCGTTAATTCCCGAATTATTTCAATGGTTAAAAGAAAGAAAAATACAATATGCAGGAGCACCTTTCTTTAATTATCTAAAAATGAACGAAGAACAATTAGTAATTGAAGTAGGTATTCCGACAAACTCACATGTTAATGGCGATGACAAGGTTCAATCAGGATCATTTCTGTCAGGCAAATATGCAATTGCAAAATATACCAGCCCTTACAATAGGTTGTTTGATGTTAATTTAGCTATTGAAAAATGGAAGGATAATAATATAAAATTTAAAGCACCGAAAGTTGAATTTTATCCCACAGATCCTACAGCAGAACCAAACCCTGAAAAGTGAGAAACGATTATTATTAATCGAATAGATGAAAGCTGATTAAAATTATATGCCGGTAAAAAATAAAAAAATAGTAAAAATAATTATCGAAGTGTTTAACAATAACGATTATAATACCTGTTCAAACTATCTAGATGAAGATATTAAATGGAACATTGTCGGTATGCCGGCTATAAGCGGGAAAGGTGAATTTATTAAAGCCGTAAATTCGCTTGAGCTTGAAAATTTTATTTCTTCTAAAATTAAAAATATTATTTCCGAAGGAGAATTTGTTGTAGTAGAAAGCACCGGCAGGGTAATTACCGGAACAGGCAATCCCGATACCCCGGCTTACTGTGATATATATAGAATAAAAGACAGTAAAATATGTGAGCGCACTACTTATATTGTTGATGCTTCATCTCATATTGAAAGTTAAATGGAAACGAAGAAGAAAAATAAAAAGAAGGTTGAAGAGGCACATATCTTAAAAATAGAAAAAATAATTCACATTTTATAAAACAAAGTAATGGAGAGAAACTATGTTTAAAGACGCTAAGGCATTCAGCAGCTTTTCGGTAAACGATATTGAAAAAGCCAAAAACTTTTACAGCCAGACACTTGGATTGGAAGTTTCGGATGTACCCGAAATGAAAGGTTTATTAAACCTGCACATTATGAACAGCAATAATGTAATGGTTTATTCAAAACCAAATCATACGCCTGCAAGTTTTACTATACTTAATTTTCCTGTTAATGATGTCGAAAAAGCAGTTGATGAACTAACAGGAAAAGGAGTTAAGTTTGAAATTTATGACGAACCTAATTTAAAGACGAATGAAAAAGGTATTGCCCAAGGCGGCGGCGGTCCAAAAATAGCCTGGTTCAAAGATCCTGCAGGCAACATTTTATCTGTACTTGAAGTTAGATAATTCAACTCTGGAAATAAACTCAAAAATAATCAGGATTAAATATGAAAAAATTGAAACTGCAGATGCAGTTGTCATTGGATGGATTTGTCGGAAGACCGAATGGTGAATTGGATTGGATGACATGGGATTGGGATGACAAATTAAAGAATTATGTAATTGAATTAACCGATTCGGTTGATTCGATCCTTATGGGAAGAAAAATGACTGACGGATTTATTTCATATTGGACAAATTTAAAACCGGATGACCCTGAATATCTATTTGCAAAAAAAATGGTTGATTATACAAAAATTGTTTTTACCCGGACACTGGATAAAAGTAACTGGGCAAATACTAAATTAGCTAAAGGAAATATAGTTGATGAAGTAAATCAACTAAAAAAGCAGCCAGGCAAAGATATTATCGTTTACGGCGGTGCTTCATTCGTTTCCTCTTTAATCAAAAATAATTTAATTGACGAATACCATCTTTTTATAAATCCTACAGCTATTGGAAAAGGAATGGAGATATTTAATGGCCTGAATGATAAGTTAAAACTCAAGCTTGCATATAGTGAAATGTTTAATTGCGGAATTGTTGTTAATCATTATAAATCAAATTGAATCTTAAAACATAAAATTATTTCAGAAATCTATATAGAAGGAGTAAAACCCATGCAAAAGATAATCCCATTTTTATGGTTTGATAATGATGCTGAAGAAGCTGTGAATTTTTATACATCGATTTTTAGAAATTCAAAAATAGGGAATATGGTTCGTTATGATGAAGCCGGAGCAAAAGCTTCCGGAAGGCCAAAAGGTTCGGTAATGACAGCTCCATTTGAATTGGCAGGGCAAAAATTTACTGCATTAAATGGAGGTCCGATTTTTAAATTTACACAAGCTATTTCGTTCTTTGTAAACTGTGAAACGGAAAAGGAAATTGATATGCTATGGAGAAAACTTTCTGAAAATAAAAAGGAAATATTTTGGCAACTGCAGAAGTATCCATGGAGCGAGAAATATGGATGGCTTACAGATAAATATGGTCTGTCGTGGCAATTGAACCTTACAAACTCACCCCAAAAAATAACTCCTTTTTTAATGTTTGACGGTGCTCAATTAGGAAATGCTCAAGAAGCAATTGATTTTTATGTCTCTGTATTCAAGGAGTCACATATCGAAAGAGTGGAGCACTATGGTTCTGAAAACAAGGAACCCGAAGGTCTTATTGTACATTCCATATTCTCGCTTTCAGGACAAGGATTTATGGCAATGGACAGCGGCAAACCAAACAATATTAATTTTAATGAAGCCACATCATTTGTCGTTAATTGTGAATCCCAGAAAGAGGTAGATTATTACTGGGAAAAACTTTCAGATGGTGGAGATAAAAAGGCACAGCAATGCGGCTGGCTGAAAGATAAATATGGTCTATCGTGGCAAATTGTTCCGGATATTTTAATTAAACTGCTAGGGGGTAAGGATACGAATAAATCACAAAGAGTTATGCAGGCAATGCTTCAAATGAAGAAGATAGAAACCGAAGAACTTAAAAAAGCTTATGAAGGCAAATAATTTACACAAACAATTAAAGGAGAAAAATCATGACAAAGATGAATCCCGTAGTACATTTTGAAATGCCTGCCGAAAATAGAAAGCGAATGGCAGAATTTTATACAAATACATTCGGATGGAAAATCCAGCAGCTTGGACCCGAAATGGGTGAGTATATGGTTGTAACCACTTCCGAAACTGATGAAAAAGGGCATCCTAAAAAACCGGGAATGATTGGCGGCGGCTTTTATCAAAAGACAGATGATCCTATCTCGCATCATCCCTCAGTTGTAATTGCAGTTGATGATATTAACGAATCAATACAAAAAGTAAAGAATGCCGGAGGAAAAGTTTTAGGTGAACCTATGCCAATCCCCGGAGTAGGCACATTTGTTTCTTTTATGGATACTGAAGGTAATAGAGTAAGTATACTGCAGCCTCTGGAAAATATGTAGAAATAAAACATCAATTAAAAATTATGTTTTAAATAACATAATAAATGGAGAAACTAATGAGTAAAGTTTTTTTTGATGTCGGAATTTCTTTAGATGGATTTATAGCCGGGCTAAACGGCGGTCCGGCAAATCCTTTAGGGGATCACGGGATAGAAATACATAATTGGATGTTCAAGCAAAAAAGTTTCCTGGAACATCTTGATCTTAAAGGTGGAGAAGAAAATAATATAGATAACGACATAATTAAAGAGACTCTTAACCGGATAGGTGCTAATATAATGGGGAAAAGAATGTTTGTAGAAGGTGAAGCCAACTGGCCTGAAAAGGCTCCTTTTGGAGTTCCTGTTTATGTTCTTACTCATCAGAAACGCGATCCATGGGAAAGAAAAGGCGGAACAACATTCTTCTTTACAAGCGAGAACATTCGGACCGTTTTGGATAGAGCAAAAGAAGATGCCGGTAATAAAGATGTTAGAATTTCAGGAGGCGCTGATACAATCCGGCAATATCTCAATGCCGGGTTGATAGATGAATGTAGTATTCATTTAGCTCCCATAATGCTTGGGAAAGGTGTTAGGTTGTTTGAAAATATTGATATAGAAAAATTTACTTTTGAAATTGTTGATATAATAAATTCTAAAGTGGTTACTCATTTAAATTATAAAGTGATAAATCATTAATTATTAATAAATATGCTACAGGGTCAAAATAATGAGAAAAGTAATTTTTTCTATTAATGCAACTATCGATGGTTTTGCCGATCATACAGCAGTTATTGCTGATGATGAATTACATGAGTTTTATGCCGATTTGTTGGATACAGTGGATGTTGTTTTGTTCGGAAGAAAAACTTACGAATTGATGGTAAATTTCTGGCCTCATGCAAGAGATGATCCGAGAAGCACCAAAAGCATGATAAAGTTTGCCGATAAATATAACAGAATATCCAAAGTGGTTTTTTCAAAAACTTTAAGTGAAGTAAACTGGAATAATACGATATTAAATAAAGGTAATATGATAGATGAAGTCTTAAAAATGAAAATTCAAAGCGGAAAAAACATTTCAGCCGGCAGTCTCAGCATAGCATCAGCCCTAGCAGAAAAACATATGATTGATGAATACTGGTTTTTGGTTCAGCCGATTGTTTTAGGCAAAGGAAAACAGTTGTTTGAGAGTTTAAATACAAGACTCGACCTTAAATTAATTGATACAAAAAATCTTAATTCCGGTGTTGTTGTGTTGCATTATCAGAAAATGTAAAGGAACTTTATATGATATCAACAAAAAACAAAATTGAGAACATAGATGAATACATAAGTAACTTTCCTAAGAAAATTCAGATAAAATTAGAACAAATCAGGAAAACGATTAGGAAAGCTGCGCCGGATGCTAAAGAAGTTATTAGTTATCAAATGCCTGCCTTCAAAATGAACGGTGTGCTGGTTTATTTCGCCGCATTTAAAAATCATATCGGGTTTTTTCCTACATCAAGTCCAATAAAAAAATTCAGCAAAGAATTGTCATCTTATGAAACAAGAAAAGGGACTATTAAATTTCCTCTTGATAAAAAAATCCCTTTAAATCTGATTACAAAAATTACAAAGTTTAGATTGAAAGAAGATTTAGAAAAACAAATGAAGAAAAAAGAAAAATAAATATTTTTTTAATGGCCCTTTATTCAAACCTTCACAGAGTGATAATATTTTCTTTTTAAACCAATAGATATTATTGATTAATGATATATAATGCTGCCGTTATTATTTTGGAAAAATATGGAAGAAAAAAAAATTCTTCTAAATATTTGATATTTAAAGATGGTTATATTACCTTGTCACTTGAGTTGATAAAAATAAGTGGGAACTTATTAAAATCGGGGCGCAATTCTTTTTAACTACGTAGCATAAATCAACTCAATTACGTCACACTAATATTTGCTTGTTTTAGATTTATAATGAACCCTCATTTTAAATCTGCAATAAGTTCAAATAATTTTTTTAAATCAAACCTTAAAAAGGAGCGTGCTCTAATTAAATAACATTTCTTAAACTAATTACGGGGGTTAAAATGAAAAAATACGGATTAATGTTCATCGTTTCCTTGTTTTCATTTTGTTCGGTTTCACTTTCTCAAATTCAATTAAACAGTTCGGGGTATTCTCAGGATTTTAATACCCTGGCAGATACGGGGTCGTCATCTGTCTTACCAAATGGCTGGCATTTATTAGAAAACGGGACAGATGCCGACAGTTTATATTCAACAGGTACCGGTAGTTCAAGAACGGGTGATACTTATAGCTTTGGTCCGGAAGATAGTACTGAAAGAGCTCTTGGAAGTATTCGATCCAGTGGTGTAGCTTCAGTATTCGGGGCCAACTTTATAAATAATAGCAATGCTGTCGTTACTGTAATTCATATATCATATACAGGTGAACAATGGCGGGCCGGTTCTTCTAGCAGAAGTGAAGCAGATACTTTAAAATTTCAATATAGTGTAAACGCTACCAGCTTATCTGATGGGGACTGGACTAATATTAACGGTCTGGATTTTTTCAGTCCGAACACAAATATTTCAGGCGCATTAGACGGCAATTTACCTGAAAACCGCACTGAAATTAATTCTACAATTACCGGCTTGTCAATTCCTGCGAGTGCTCAATTCTGGATTAGATGGCAGGACGTGGATGTATCCTCATCTGACGATGGTTTGGCAATAGATGATTTTAGCATAGATTTAACTATACCATCAATAATATTTTCAATTACTCCTACTTCGTTAAATTTCGATACAGTTAGTGTCGGAAGTTCAAGTACACTTCATTTTACAGTTAAAAATGAAGGTACAATTGACGATTTGGTAATTACAAACATTGAGTCGACAAATCCAGTATTTAATTTTTTGCCAAATATAGAACCTGTTACATTAGCACCTGACAGTTCGCAGATATTCGATGTTACTTTTACTCCGACAGCCGATGGGCCTGAAAGCGGAACAATAAGATTCACCCATAATGCTCCTGGCTCTCCTGCCACACTTTTATTAAACGGCATCGGTAAGGCTCAATCATCAAGCGGATTGCTGAAATTTAAATCGTCCGCAAGAAATTTGTTAAATGGCTCTACCGGCAATCCGGATACAGTAGTTCTGAGTGGTTATTCCGGTCAGCCTCTGAAAGCGCTGCAATTTAAACTTCTAGTTGGTAATTCAAACGGTGGATTAGTTTTAAGATCCATTTCAAGAGGTGCTGCAATCCCGGCAAGTCAATTTAATTTCAACTATAAAATTTACCGCGGCACTTTTTTGTCTGATGGCTCATCTGTTGATACCGTTAAAATGGTAATACTTGGTAATGGGACTAATGCATTAATTGCCAACCAAGGTGAGCAGGATATAATTGAATTCTCATACGATTTATTAAGTATTTCAGGAGATTCTATGAAAACTTTTAATCATTTATCGGATGTAATCGGCGCCACCGGTTCGCCCGTTACTAACGCAGATTTAGGAACAGGGCCCGATGAGGTAATAAATATAATTAATGGACCGCTTGAGGGAATACTGGGTGACGTTAATCTTGATAACCAGGTTAATATATTAGATATCCTTTCGATGATTGATTATATAATTGGCAGGGTAAAATTCAGTTCCGGCCAATTCTCTAACGGTGATATTTCTCCCTGGACTTTAGGCGATCCTCTTCCAACAAGAGATGGGAAAATTGATGTACTCGATCTTGCCGTTCTGCAGAATATAATACTTACGGGCACCTATCCAAGTAATTCTCCGATTCGTAAAACACTTGCAAATTCTTTTAATTTTGCAATAAGGGGTGTGCATAAGATTACACCTGGTATGGACGCCAAGGTTACCTTTTATTTTACAAAAGAAGGTATTTCAATTGGTTTGGAGACACTAAAAAAAGTAAAAGGTTTACAAATTGAATTAAATAATCTGGGATTATCAATCCCACAAAGTACAAAAATGACTTCGATTTTTAATCAGGCTGTCTATTATCAAGATAATTCATTCTTGAGAATGCTATCTTATGATGATAAATCGGGTACTCTAAATGCCGGTGAATATTTAATTGCATCCATTCCATTTGATCTTATAAAGCCTGAAGATTTGGTTGTTGAAAATCTTATAGTTGCGGATGAAAATGATAATTCTATACGGAATATAGAAGTAGAAATTTCGTATGAAAGTGTCAAGATGCCTAGTGATTATACTTTGAGTCAGAATTACCCAAATCCATTTAATCCCACAACCCTTATTAAGTTTTCAGTTCCTAAAGATGATTTCGTAACAATTAAAGTATATGATATAATCGGAAAAGAAATAACTACGTTATTCTCCGGTTATACCAAATCAGGAATCCACACTTTAAGCTGGAACGGTATAGACCAGAATGGAAAACAGGTAAGTAGTGGAAGTTATATTTATCAAATGACTGCCGGTGAATTCAGTCAATCGAAAAAAATGATATATATAAAATAACTTTCAAATATGTAAGCAAAAGACCCTGATCATTCTTTTGGTCGGGGTTTTTTATTTTAAATTTAAAATCATCATTTAAATTAAAAGTCACACATCAATTGTCGTAATCAACTCCTTAAATTGCCGTGTTTGCACCTTTTACCTTTTTGCTAGACACCGTATGTTTATAACAGAAATTAAGATATAAATAAATCAAAAGAATGGAGGAAATGATCATGAAAACAAATATGCAAACCGAACAAGTATCGAAGAAAAAACTTTGGATTGGAAGAATAATGAGCATAATAGTTGTGCTGTTTATGCTCTTTGATAGCATCACAAAATTATTGAAGACAGCTCAAGTTGTAGAAGCAACTAATAAACTTGGTTATCCTGTTTATCTTATTCCTGTAATCGGACTAATATTGTTAATTCTCATTTTTCTTTATATTATTCCGTTCACATCAATTTTTGGTGCAATATTATTGACAGGATATCTTGGAGGTGCTGTTGCTTCCAATTTAAGAATCATGAGTCCTCTTTTTAGCAATACATTATTTCCTATTTAATATGGAATAGATCACTATGAATAATAACAAGATAATAGCTAAAACTTTAACCGGGACTAATGCTAAACTTATTAATACCAGTGTATTATTACTTAGATTGACCATTGGAATTATTTTGTTTATAGTAGGTTCCGGTAAAGTTTTATGCTGGTTTGGTGGTTTTGGTTTTGATACTACTGTACAATTTTACGGGAAAATGGGTTTCTCTGTACCGCTCACTTACCTTAGCAGTTACACGGAATTTATAGGAGGAATCATGTTAACAATTGGTTTCCTAACCAGGCCGGCAGCCATTCTGGTTTTCATAAATATGCTTGTTGCTACAATTGTTATGCTGCCAAATGGATTTTTAGGACCAAGCGGTGCTTCATATCCTTTTACTTTTTTAGTTATTACGTTAATTATTTTACTGGCCGGACCAATGGATTATAGTTTAGATTATCTACTGATTCAACATAACATATTTTAATGATCAATCTTTAATTGCCTTGGTTCATCGACTTTTTTATACAGCCAGTAGATTGTTGCTCCTGATATTAAAACATAGATACCAAAAACAATCGGATAACCAATAATCGAAATAATAATTCCTGCAAAAATTCCAAACAATAAAGCAGGTGCGGTAATGGAATTTAATAAGGATGCATAGAGCGTTGTATTTTTTTCACCGCTGAGTTCAACAACAAAAGCCACTCGGGATATCCCCTGAATGCTTTGAGCAAGAGCAAAGAAGAAAAAAACACTGCCGAAGGTTAACGGATTAATAGAAATTATCGCACTTAAACTAGCAAGAAGTAAGGTTGCTGCCATAATCATCAGATTTATTTTATGCCCGAATATATCCGCTAAAAAACCAAATATTACATTCCCAAGTACTGTACTTGCCATAAAAATAATTGTAAATGAACCTGCATAAGAGGTTGATAATTGAAACCTTTCAATTGCATAAACAGCGTAAAATGCAGAAGCTGTTAATCCTATTAATAACAACCCGTCTGCAATTAAGTAATTTTTGAAGTTTTTATTTTCTTTAATGGCTATTTTAATTCTTTCATATTTTCTAATCTTTGCAACTGTTAATTCTTCGCTTAAAATTTCTTCAGGTTCATTCACTCCTTTTAGAAAATAAAATGATGCAAACATGAATACAAAACATAGAAAAAACAAAACTGCAAAATTTTTCGGAAAGCCTATTGACGACAAGATCACAATAGTAATTGAACCTGCTAAAATGCCAAGTAAAGAACCAGTGAGCTGCCTAATTGCTAGAAGTCTTCCCCTTAATTTTATCGGTGTGGTCTTGGAAAACAGGTTAACCCACCGTGGTCCGGGAATACTACCAAGAACAGTTATTAATAATATAAAAAATAATACAAGAGGAACGGAGAATGATATATTTATATATTCAAGAAAGAAAAAGACAAAAATGCCTACTGCTAGAAACGAAGAACGGTAAATAACACTGTACCATAATATTGCCGGTTTAACAAATTTTTCATTGCTTTTTTGCTGACCTAGAAAAAGCTGCGGAAAGCTTGTTCCGAGATTCCATAGAACAGGCACCGCTCCTATTGCTATCGCATTGCCCCCCATTCTTTGAATAAAAACAGGGAGGATCGTTGTTACAGATATAAAACTCAATGCAAATGCATACATCGAACCGTCACCGAAATGCATCAATAAATTATGATGAAGAATCTTGGGATCATACTCAGGAAATTTCTTATATTGGAAATATTTGGAAAACAAAGTGTTAATGTTCAACTATATTTGGTCCTTTAAAAAACATCTTAATAAATTTGATAATTGATATAACTAAATTAAATAAATGATTTTAATTCCATCAGTTATTTATGGGGAACTTAAATTTTTCTTTCCGCCGCTTAAAATAATTCATATCGAAAAGTTTATATCTTAAAAAATATTTAAATGAATGTAATTAGCATTTTAATTAATGCTAAAAAAATTATGAATCGTAAATTAATCGAGAAAGATTCCCCTCTTAAGAAAAATTTAAATAAAAATAAAAAAGACTAATCCTGTTTTATTCTTTCAATATTGTAGATCTTAATTTTTGGATTCAGCATCTGTCCGTCGGCAGATTCTGTATGGATTTTTCTTACAACATCCATTCCCCTAATAACTTTTCCGAAAGCTGCAAAGCCCTGCCTGTCCGGATTTCTTCTTCCTCCGTAATCAAGTTCCGGTTGATCCCCAATGCAAATGAAGAATTCCGTACTTGCTGTTCCCGGTTCATTCCTTGCATATGAAATTGTACGGTCTTTATGAAGTATGCCCGTCTCTTTTGTCGTTTCGTGTTTTATTGTCGGATATTTATCCGATTTATCAAATAAACCGCCTTGAATTACTTCTATTTTAACATCATTGTTTGGCTGGTTATTTAATGTAACTGTTCTATAGAATGATGAGTTTTTATAAATCCCCTCATCTACATGTTTTAAAAAATTTCCTGCTGAAATCGGAGCTTTATTCTGAAATATCTCCACTTCAATATTTCCCAATTCCGTTTTTATTATAACTAACGGATCTCTAGCTTCCTTAGCAGTTAGAATGATAGTACTTGCAAGAAGAATTAGAACAATACTAAATTTTTTCATTTGCCTATTAAAAAGATGTTCACAAATTATTAATGTTAAACTTAATAATTTTTTCTTTTTGATAAGGGGCATTAGAATGCCCCAATTACATAATAAAAAGGTAGTTGATTAAATGCTTCGATAATGTGAAAAATTTGAAAGCAATGATATACCAATAACAATCCAAAAAATTATCATAAGAATTACTACAGCGATGGAGATAATTATTAATACTTTTTGAATAAAAAAGTACCTGCCCTGTCTTTCTAAAGCTCTTTCCAGCATAGAGGAATCGCTGGTAGTTAGATACCCTTTAAAAGAATCGGCGGATTCTCTAATCCTTAATCCGCAAATAATTAAAGGTATCCCGATAATTGCCCCGATAATAGATAAGCACTCTAATGCTCCTCCAATTATATAAAATATTCCTACAAACTGCATATCCCCTGTCATCTTATTAACTGTCATTTGCAGCGTTGGTGAAATTGTATTGCTTTCGTTCATTTTTCTCTCCTTATTAAGTTGAAGATATGTGCACGGTTATTTGTTGAAAGATAAAATATCATTGTGGTTCCTAAAATGATAAGGTTAAAATATCTTATATAATTAAAAAAGGCAAAATAAATTTACGTTAATTACTAAGATTGAATTTTCTAATTATCGGTAACAGAATTTTTATAATTACTTATTTGAAAATAATATATTCAAATTTATTTCTTCTTTTTTAGAATTTATTTCCGTGTATTTTAAAAATGATTAAATGATTAATTGTTGTGATTTAAATTCCAAAATTTTAATAAACCCAAATAACTCAAATGATTTTCTTTCTTTTTTTAATATGTTTTGAACAGAAAAAAATTTAAGCTATGATCAGTGAATGAAAAGTATTTTAACAATATTTATTTTTTTGGGAGTTCTTACAATATTTAATTTGAACTCCGGAAATACTAATAATTACAAAAAAAATATTAAATCCCAGGATATTACAAGTGAAAATATCATTTCACAAAGCTCATTAACTAACAATAATGCAAATCATAGACTAAATCATTGTGAAAGAAATTTTTTAAGAATAGGAGCAATCGTTTTTGATGACTATTCAAAAGTAAGCAATTTGATTAATTATTCACTTAAGATATTTACTGGTAATGATGAAATAACCTATAATCACAAAAATTTTAGTCAATTAAATATCTTCCTTCCAACTTTAACACAAAGCCAAAAGTCTATTCAATCTGAATTCCTTCTGATTTAGTAATTTCAATTCATTATAGGACATTATTTAAAGTTTGCGGCAATAATTAATTGCCAATACTTGGAATTAAATTAATTGGAGTAAAAATGAAAAAGGGAATTATTTTAAAAATTATATATATGACTTTAGTTACAGTTTTATTTTGTTCATTGCTTATCACTTATGCAAAATCCGGAACAAATAAAAATGAACAATCAAAACAATCGGGAGCCACAACCTGGAAAGCACCAAAATCTGCCGATACCTTGAAAAATCCTTTAGCCGGAAAATTAGAGGCAGCTAAAGACGGTAAAAATATATTTCAAACATACTGTGTTACTTGTCATGGAGATAAAGGTAAGGGGAACGGCCCTTCGGCAGCCGGATTAAGTCCTAAACCAGCTAATCTTACATTAAAACAAACACAAAAGCAATCCGATGGTGCTTTATTCTGGAAAATAACAACTGGCAAACCCCCGATGGTTTCTTGGAAGTTTGCTCTTTCAAAAAAGCAGCGCTGGGAACTAGTTGATTATATACGTCAATTAGGAAAGAAATGAGATTGAAAGGAATATATTATGGATGTTAAAAAATATTTTTCGCTGTTTTTCATAGTAATAGTTTTACTTTTAATTCCAAACAATGTATGGGCAATTCCGAGTTTTGCACGGCAGACAAATATGCCCTGCAGCTCATGTCATACAATGTTTCCCGAACTTAATGCATTTGGCAGGTTATTTAAATTAAACGGATATACATTAACAGGAATAGCTTCTGTTCAGTCTACTGATCAAAATGGTAATTTAAATCTTAATCTGATTAATATACCTGAAGTCTCAACTATGATTCAAGCTTCTTACACATATAAAAGTAAGGAGCAGCCCGGTACACAAAATAATAATGTATCACTCCCTCAACAATTAAGTATGTTCCTGGCTGGAGAAATAACTCCCAAAATCGGGGGATTTATTCAAGTTACTTATGATGATCAAGGTGGTTCAATTGGCATGGATAACGCAGATTTGAGATATGCAAATCAAACAGAATTAGCTTCCCAAAATCTAATTTACGGTTTTACTTTAAATAATAATCCTACTGTGCAGGATTTATGGAACAGTACCCCTGCATGGGGATTCCCCTATGCTTCATCTGCTGTGGCGCCTACCCCGGCAGCCGCAACACTTATAGAAGGAGGGTTAGCCCAAAACGTTGCCGGTTTGGGCGCGTATGGATTATGGGATAATTTAATTTATGGAGAAGTAAGTCTGTATAGATCTGCTCAACAGGGTGCTCCGAATCCTCCCGACAGCACTTCAGCCGGTATTTTAAAATCTTTAGCACCATACTGGAGACTGGCACTTCAAAAAGAATTTGGCAGCGACTATTTAGAATTGGGCACATACGGTCTTTCTGCGGACATGTACCCTGCCGGTATAACAGGAATGACTGATAATTATACCGATATCGGTTTTGATCTAAATTATGAAAAAAGTCTAGGTAACAATATGATAACGGCTCATACTTCCTGGATACACGAATCTCAGAAATTAAATGCAACATTAGGCCCTAATTTGGGAAGCAAATCAAATTCTCTTAATTCCTTTAAAATTGTCGGGAATTATTATATACATCAGCGGGTTGGTTTGTCTTTGGGTTACTTTTTAATTAATGGAGATGCAATGAAGGAATTATATATGCCGGAAAGTGTTGATGGAAGTATTAATGGTAAACCTGACAGCAATGGTTTGATAGCTGAGCTCGATTATGAACCCTGGCTGAACAGCAAATTTTCTGTCCAATACATCGCTTACAGCAAATTTAACGGAGGAAGTAGTAATTATGATGGTTCGGGTAGAAATGCCTCTGATAATAATACACTTTATGTAGACAGTTGGATCGCTTTTTAACTAGGTAAAACAGATTGTATAAGAAAAATGTATCTGAGTGTTTGAATAATTTTAGGAGGACTGATTCATTCAGAATCAATTCTCCTTTTGCCTTTTTATTTCTACTCAACTTTTTCCATTTGATTTGAAACAGTATTATTCTTGATTGGATGCAAAAATTTTTGAGAAAAAGAGAGTATAATTTATGAATGTTCAGAAATCGCTCTATATGAATAAAAGTTCAATCAATATTTAATAATTCAAGATATTAAAAAAGAACAAGTATTTACAAGTCCGGCAATATTAAGGTAACATTTATGTTGACAGATAATTTTAAGCAAAATGATACGCCGCAAATAACAAGACGCAACTTCTTCAAAATTCTAAGCGGTGTGTTTGCAGGATTTATTGCTTTCTCCTTAAGTGTTCCCATGATCGAGACTTTGGTTGGAACTATAAGTAATAAGAAAAGCAGATCATATTCTAAAGTAACATCACTTAATTCAATCCCTGAAAATGAACCGGTTGAACCATCTTTTGTACTGACTGAAGAAGATGCTTTCATTAAGAGTACAAAAGCACAGGAAGTATGGGTAATAAAAAAATCAAATTCCAATGTCACTATCTTTTCACCAATTTGTCCCCATCTAGGCTGCAGGTATCAGTGGAATAGTGATCGTAAATTATTTATTTGTCCCTGTCATCACAGTGTATTTAATATTGATGGCAATGTTGTTTCTGGTCCTTCACCCAGACCATTAGACCGTTTACCTAAAAAAATTGAGAATAATTATCTGTATGTTATTTGGGAAAGATTTAAACCCGGGATAGAAAAGAAAGAAGTAATATAGGATTTTTTATATGCACGGAATTTGGAAATGGATTAACGATAGGATACCGGTTGCGAAAGTTCTTCAGTTAGGTTTAGACGAGGAGATCACAGGTGGAGCGAGCTATTTTTTCACTTTAGGAAGCGCAACATTATTTGTATTCATTCTTCAAATGGTTACAGGTATCTGGCAGTTGTTTTATTATGTTCCTACAGTAGATCACGCATATGACAGCTTAAATTTTCTGCGTCTTTTTGTTCCTTATGGATGGTTAATTCACGGTCTACATTATTGGGGAGCAACCGCCATGGTAATTTTGGTCGGTCTTCACATCTTGAGAGTTTTTATTTGGGGAGCGTATAAAAAACCCCGTGAATTGACGTGGTTGTTTGGAGTTGTATTGCTTCTTTTAACTATTGCACTAAGCTTTACGGGTGCCGCGTTACCATGGGATGAGAGAGGTTACTGGGCAACTGTAGTAGGAACCAGCATTGCAGGAACAACCCCTTTTATCGGAAATGGTTTAAAATATTTGCTGATTGGGGGTAGTAAGATTGGACAATTAACCCTATCGCGATTATTTATTCTGCATACGGCAATAATTCCAAGTATTGCAGTAATAATGATTGCCGTTCATTTTGCTGCTTTCAGGAAATTCGGAAGTGTAGGTCCTTGGACTGAAGAAAAAAGGAAAATAAAAAGTGACTTTTGGCCGGAACAGGTAAGTAAAGATATGGTTGTTGCAGTATTATTATTTTTATTGCTTGTTACTTTAGCTGCGTTTAATCCGCCGCCATTCACCGGCCCGGCAGATCCACTGGATACAACATATTTACCGAAATCTGAATGGAATTTTCTTTTTTTGTACCAGGCACTCAAGTTTTTCCCGGGTTCGCTAGAAAAGCTAGGGACAGTTGGTATCCCGACATTAGTTATTCTAATATTCGTTTCTCTTCCTTTCCTTGACCGCAAACCTAAAAGGAATCCTTTAAAGCGACCGGCTATGATGTTCGGTGGTTTTGTATTTTTAGTTTTACTGTTTACTCTGACTGTGATGGGTTATAATAGTGGTTTAAATAAGTCTCAAACAAAATTAAAATCTACCTCAATTAAATCAATAAAACTATCTCCTGCGGCTTTAAGAGGCGAGAATGTTTATAATACTCATGGTTGTACATCCTGTCATACCATTAGCGGGCGAGGAGGTAGATTAGGTCCAAATCTAACGAACGAATCAAAAAAAGGTTGCACAAAACAGTGGATAATTGTTCAGTTAACAAATCCGCGAAGTCATAATCCTAAATCGCCCATGCCGCCATTTTCTATGTTAGATAAAACACAATTAAGCAATCTTGCAGATTATTTGTTAAGTCCCCATCCTGAATCTGCTCCAAATTCATATAATCAAAACATTGTAAATCCAT
Organism: uncultured Ignavibacteriaceae bacterium; assembly: GCA_964448105.1. Classification (GTDB taxonomy): domain Bacteria; phylum Bacteroidota; class Ignavibacteria; order Ignavibacteriales; family Ignavibacteriaceae; genus CAVQBP01. The sequence continues at coordinate 12,767 of CAYUVK010000034.1, read as the reverse complement.
CGCTGACTTTAAATTCATCAGAAAATCAGGGAGGCAATTTGCAAACAAACAGTTCTGCATCAACCAATGGAGGCAATAAACAAAATGCGACAGGTCCTGCAGCAGATATGATAGGCAATGTTGCACATGGTACTATATTATTTCAGAGAGATTGCGAATCATGCCATGGAACAAATGGGAAAGGGGGTGTTCCCAATCCAGGTTCATTAAGCGGTCAAGTTCCTTCTCTTAATCCGATTAATAAAAATTTATTTAGCGAGAATCCTCAAACCTTTGCTGATAATATTGATAGAATTATTCAAAACGGTTCCGTACCGCAAGGCCCAAATCCCCAGCTTCATATGGAAGATTACGGTGATTCTCATGCATTAACCCAGCAGGAAATTGCAAATATTGAGGCATATATATTAAATCTAAATGGTGTTAACCGGGCAGAAATACAAATTACTTCTTTCAGTCCGAAGGAATACTATATAATTGTTGCCGGTACATTTGTAGCGGTAAGTATAATTTTTGTATTTATCGGTTATGCTAAGAAGAATAAACTATGAATGAAAAATGTTAAACGCCTAATGTTAAGTCAAAAGTAAAAATTCAAAATTCAAAAGTGTAAAGAATCAATGAAATTATGCAATATTCTTTAGAAGATTTATATTTTTACTTTCTCCGGCAATCACTATAGTATCGTCTTTTTTTATAACATAATCGGGACTTGGAATGGCGGTTATTTTTGCTTCCCCGTTTATTTGAGTTTTAATTGATAAAACATCAACTCCGTATATTGTTCTAATATTCAACTGCTTAATTGATTTTCCTATGAAAGTCTTAGGAGGGGTGATTTCTGCAATAGAATATCCTTCAAGAAATTGAATCTGTGTTTCTTCATCTTTCATTGTAATGCTGCTTGCCAGGCTTGAGGTTATTTCTCTTCTGTCAACTTCTTTTTGATATGCATCTTGAATATCCTTTAACCAAACCATTCCTACAATTTTCTTGTTCTTATCACCAACAGTTACAGGTAAACCTTCAAGATCATGTTTCCTCATTTTATCTAATGCTACCTGGCAATTATTATCAGGGGTTACAGTGGGAGGATTAGCACGGGCAATATCTCCGGCTATCAATAAATTTTTCAGCGAATCTCTTTCGTATAAATAATCTTTAATATCAAATAATGAAATAATCCCGCGGACATTTTGTTGTGAATCGATTACAGGGAATTCAGGCCATTTCCCTTTAATTAATTTATTTATTACCTGGGAAAAATTATCGGTTATGCCAATAGGTTCAAAATTAGTAATATAAATTTCCTTAACAAAAATAGATTCCATTATATTAGTTTCAGCTCCTTCTTTAATATTGATATTCCGTAAAAGAAGCTTTAAGGTATAAATAGATTCTCTTGCCAGTTTGGATGAAACAATTGTGCTTATTATGCATGTTACCATTAACGGAAGAATGATATTATAATCCTTTGTTAATTCGAATACAATTATAATAGCGGTGATTGGAGCCCTTGTAGTCCCGGCTACAAAACCTCCCATAGCAACAAGAGCATATGCACCGGCCGAGGCGGAAATATCGGGATAAATTCCATGTACAAATGATCCGAAGAAAGCTCCGGACATTGCTCCCATAAACAGTGAAGGGGCAAATATTCCGCCAGACCCACCGGAACCCAATGTTAGTGAGGTTGCAATTATTTTTGTAAAGACTAAGATTAAAGCAAAATACCAGATTACATTCCCACGCAATGCCTGGTTAATTGAATCATAACCGACACCCATAATTTCCGGGAATAAAAGTGCAATTATTCCAACAAGGAAACCTCCCATCACAGGCTTATAATATTCAGGTATTTTTTTGATTTTGTTGTCAAAAAAATCCTCGAAAAAGTAAAGTGCTTTAATGAAAAGAAAAGATCCCAAACCAGTGATTGCACCAAGTCCAAAGTAGAAAATTATTTCATAAGGAGATACAAGCTGGTAACCTTTAATTTCAAAAGCCGCAAAATCTCCCTGGAAAGCATGAGAAATAACTGTTGCCATCACTGTAGAAATTACAATAGGAGAAAATTGAGCAACTGCAAAATCCATGAGAATTATTTCTACGGCAAATAAAGCACCAGCTATTGGAGCATTAAATGCTGCGGCTATACCAGCACCGGCGCCGCAGCCTACAAGTGTTTTTAATTTTTTTGATGGTATATTAAAGAATTGCCCGATCGTTGAACCCAAACTTGCACCAATTTGAACAATAGGACCTTCCCTTCCAACCGAACCCCCGGAACCTATCGAAATTGCAGAAGCCAGCGCTTTTATAACAGCAACAATAGGACGAATTTTTCCTCCCTTTAATAGAATAGCTTCCATAACTTCGGGAACACCGTGCCCCTTTGCTTCCGGTGCAAAGAAGTAAATGATAGGTCCGACTATTAGTCCACCAATTGTTGGTGCCAAGATTATTAAATACCAGGGAGCGCTTAAAACATTATCAAGGAAGGTTCCACCGCCCGGAAAGGATATTAGTGATATTTCCTTAATTAAAGCCCTGATTCCTATACCGGCAAAACCCGCAAGGATACCTATTATTATAGCTATTATAATAATGAAAGTATGCTCAGTCATTTTAGCCCGTTCGATAAGGGCTACAGTCCGGCCGGATAAAAAGGAATAGTAATTTTTAAAAGAAAATGATTTCAACTATCTTACTCGTAATACTATCTAATCAGTTAAAACATAAAATAGTAATTTAATAGTAATTTGTAAATTTTTAATTTGTCTCTTTTTTTCTTTGGTAATTAAACTCTTCACCGGTGTCTTTGTAAAAAATTTTTAATAAATTGTTTTTTATTTCGTATTCAACAATCCGAGGTTTGTTATGAATAAAAATTACTATCCCCTTATTATTAATTGAATATCGAAATTTTTCAGACCGGATGACTGCATCGTAAAAACTAGAACCGTTTTCATTAAATGATAAATATGTTACTACGCCTTTATTTGTTTTTCCTTTCCATAATCCTAATAAATTATTTTTCTTAACATCACCTGAAATTCTTATCATCTTATCTTTTATTTTTCCATTTTCCTTGCTGAATATAAGCGTATCTTTATTTATATAAAATTCTGATTCGATGATAACTTCTTTGTTCCCGTTGGAATCAACTTTTGTTACTTTTAAATTATTATCCTTTACTTCAAATGTATTTTTACTGAAAAATTCTTCTTTTATAGTAACATTATCACTTGTAAATTCCATTGTTTCTTTAAATCCTATACGGCTGGAATTAATTTGTTCCCATTTACCTATAATATTTGAACCGGCCTGAAGAATAATTAATTGAAAAAGAAAAACTAAAATCATCATTATAACTGTTAAATTGCCATATTGTTTTATTGTTAAATCATTAGCAATTTAATTACCGGAGGTACACAAAGCAAGAGAGGTTTATATTTATAGATCTCTAAATTAGAGATAGAGTAAAATTAATTCTGAATCCCCTATTCATATTCGTACAGTCGTAAATTATCAAGAATCGAATATCAAGCATCCAGTATCTTACTTTACATATTCCCCTTCAAATAATCCAGCCTTTTATTTTCGGGAAATTTTTCAATTGCATATCTTAACATAGTTCTAGGCATTATTTTATAATATTTTTGAAGAAAGATTTCTTCAGCCAGGATATCTCTTTTCCCGATTTCTCTAAGCATCCAGCCGACAGCTTTATGAATTAAATCGTGTTTATCTTTTAATAACATCTCAGATATCTTAAGTGTTGCTGCAAATTGGTGCGCTTTAATAAAATGAAAAGAAGACATGATTGCGATTCGTCTTTCCCAAATATTTTCTGATTTTGCTAATTCAAAAAGCAGCTTTGTATCCTTATCTTTTAAATAAGCCCCTATAATTTTTTCAGCAGAAAGATCAACAAGATCCCAATTGTTAACGTATCTTATATTTTTCAAATAAAATTTGAATATCTCTTCTCTTTCTTTATCCTTTGATTTTTTGAATTTTGCAACTAAGATAAAAAGTGCAATAAGCCGTTCTTCATGAATTTTAGATTTTATAATTTTCTGTAAATCAGGAAAAGTTAAATCTTTAAATTGATTTGCAATTTTCCTTGAGACAGGTACTTTTAATCCTGCAAATCTATCTCCTTCTCCATATTCGCCTTTTCCTGTTTTAAAGAATCGCTGAAGAAAAATTCCCAGTTCCTTATTTGAATGCGCTTTTACGGCTTGCTGTAATTTTAAATAATTCATAAATATTGAGTTTTTAAGGGTGAGTAATTCTGAATAAGAAAATTTCTTTACAATATTATTCGTGTGTCTTAGCGGCAAAACAGTAGTTTAATTTAAACTGCTAATTTTTTACCACTAAGACACTAAAACAAAAATTATTGTTTATCCAATTTATTTATTTCTTCATCTAATTGAGTTACAAGCTTATCAAGCTGGTTTATAACTGCATTAACTGTTTCCGGTTTTGTTAAATCCACTCCGGCTTTTTTTAATTCTTCCATCGGATAATCGCTGCCGCCGGATTTTAACAGGTTCAAATATCTTTCTCTTGCAGCTTCCCTATCTGCTTCTGAGCCGGTTGTTACATCATTGTGCAATTTTGCTGAAGAAGCAAAACATGTTGCATATTGAAAAACATAAAATGGAGTTCTGTATATATGCGGAATTCTTGCCCATACCCTGTCCAGTATTTCATCTTTGGAATATGTATCACCATAATATGTTGTAAATAAATCATCCATAATTTTATTTAAGACCTCAGCAGTAACCGGTTTTCCTTCTTCAACTAATTTATGGACCTGCAGTTCAAAATCAGCTAAAAGAGTTTGGAAATAAAATGTTCCTGTAATACCCCTGATTGCCTGCTGCAATAAATTTATTCTTTCTTTCGGGTCTTTTGTTTGAGTTAAAAGATAATCCAGGAGCAAGTCTTCATTAAACGTTGATGCAACTTCGGCAACAAAGATTGTATAATCCGATGTGGCGAACGGCTGGTTTTCATCGGATAATAAGGTATGCATTGTATGACCAAGTTCATGTCCGAGTGTAAATACATTGTCAAGAGTTTCATTATAGTTCATCAGCATATATGGATGAACACCGTAAACTCCGGCGGAATAAGCACCTGATGTTTTTCCTTTATTTTCAAAAACATCAATCCAGCCTCCTTTAAGTGCATTTTCCATTTTTGATTGATAATCCTTACCTAATGGTTTTACAGATGCCAGCACCCACTTCTTTGCTTCTTCATAAGGATAGGTTTTATTGAAGTCTGTTAGGGGAATAGAACCGTCATAACTATGATATTCTTTTAGACCGAGGATTTTTTTTCTTAATATATTATATTTTTTAAGAGGTTCAGTATTTGCCTTTACTGTGTTTACAAGATTTTCATAAACGGCGACGGGGATATTGTTGCCGTCAAGCTGTGCTTCAAGGCAGGATTTATAATTCCTTGCTTGAGCTTCTGACCAATCTTTCTGACAGACAGCATTATAAATTGCAGCATATGTATTTTCATTAGCTTTGTAAACGCCGTAATGTGCTTCGAAAGTATTCTTTCTATCTTCCTGGTTATAATTTGTAGCTAAAACCCTGCTGTAATTTCCATTAGTTACCTGGATTTTGTCTCCGTTGGATAAAGTAATTGTCGGAAAGTCAACATCTGCCGTGGAAAGGTTTGTATAAATATCTCTTGGTGCCTGGTTAAACCTTGCAAAATAAGAAAGTAAAGTTTCCTTGCTTTCGTCTAAAACATGTGCCTGCTGACGGTAAAGATCTTCAATTCCAAAACGGTAAGGTTTGAAAGCTGAATCCTCAAGCCACTTTTTCATTGTCTCCCAGGGTATTTGAAGCATTTCAGGATTTATCCATGATGTTGTTGTATTGAATTTTGAGAACATTATTTGAGCCTGCTGAAGCTTTGCATTCATTTCCTGGTTTCTTGTATCTGAATCCCTAGTTAATAGGGCAAAAGTATATACTTTATATGCGAGAATTTTCCAGTCATCAATTAGTTTTTCAACTTTTAATAAATTATCTGGTGATTCTTTCAATTTCCCTTGATAACCTACAATTTCATCCGTTATCTTCTGCAACTTCTGCAGTCCTGCTTCCCATTCATCCCAGTTTTTATAAATATCATTTAGATTCCACTTATATTCTGCGGGAATTTCGTCCCTGGTTTCATAGACTTTTTGAGAATATAATTGTGTAGAGAAAATAAAAGTTAAAACTGCTGTTATAAGAAATGAAAACATTTTCATTTTATACCCTCCGACGATTAACGATATAATTTTACTAGTGTAAAAAAATAATTATTTAAATTAAAAAATTGTCAGGGAAGTTAAGAAAATAAATTAAAATAGCTTAACCTTTTGAATAATTATTTGTCCGGTTATCATAAAAAAAATTCACTATTTTTAACATTACTATATTTTGCTGTTTTTCATTGAAAGGAGAATCATAAATGACAAGTAAGACTATTTTTTTATTAATACTCTCATTTTTGTTTTTAGCAGGTGTTAAAATCTTTCCGCAGGATATTTCGAAAATAGATATCCCGTATAAGAAGTTTGTTTTAAACAACGGCTTAACACTTATTGTACATGAAGATCATAAAGCTCCGATTGTAGCCGTAAATGTTTGGTATCATGTCGGTTCAAAAAACGAGACAAAAGGGAAGACGGGTTTTGCACATTTGTTTGAACATTTAATGTTTAACGGGAGTGAACATTTTAACGATGATTATTTTCAGGCAATGGAAAGAGTCGGTGCAACAGATATGAATGGAACCACAAATGAGGATAGAACAAACTATTTTGAAGATGTACAAACCTCTGCAGTTGATCTTGCATTATGGATGGAATCGGATAGGATGGGACATTTGCTTGGTGCCATTGATCAGGCTAAACTTGATGAACAAAGGGGAGTTGTTCAAAATGAAAAACGGCAGGGAGAAAATAGACCGTACGGAAGGAAAATTGCCTGGGCTATTTCTGAAAATTCGTACCCGGAAAATCATCCCTATCATTGGCAGACAATCGGTTATATGCAAGACCTGGATTCTGCTTCTTTATCCGATGTTAAAAACTGGTTTAAAAAATATTATGGTGCGGCAAATGCTATTCTGTCTATTGCCGGCGATGTAAATACCGATTCAATAAAATTAAAAGTTGAAAAATATTTTGGAGATATTCCTCCAGGTCCCCCAATAGAACATCAAAAAATCTGGATTGCTAAAATGACCGGTACTAAAAGAATGACAATGCAGGATAGAGTACCGCAGGCAAGAGTTTATGAAGTTTGGAATGTTCCTGAATATGGTGCACAGGATTTGGCTTATTTAGATCTTTTAAGTGATGTTTTGGCTATGGGCAAGACTTCCAGGTTATACAAAAGATTAGTTTATGATGAACAGATTGCAACAGATGTTCATGCTTATTATTCACCGGGAGAAATTGGAAGCCAGTTTCAAATAGTTGCAACCGCAAAAGAAGGAATACCATTATCAAGAATTGAATCCGAAATTGATGAGGAATTAAATAAGCTGCTAAAGGATGGACCTACAAAAGAGGAACTTGAAAAAGTCAAAGCCAACCATATATCAACTTTTGTAAGAGGTATTGAAAGAATAGGAGGCTTTGGAGGTACTTCGGATATATTAGCCCAGGGAGAAGTATTTACAGGTTCACCCGATTTTTATAAAACCAGGTTAAATTGGGTTAATAATTCTACTCCACAGGACATCAAAGAAGCTGGAATCAGATGGCTAACCGATGGTAAATTTATTTTGGAAGTTCTTCCTTATCCTGATTACACAACTTCGGTATCAACAGTTGATAGATCAAAGCTTCCGGAAACCGGCACTCCGCCGGAAGCAAAGTTTCCCGATTTCCAGGAAACAACTCTTTCGAACGGTTTAAAAATTATCTTAGCAAAAAGAACATCTGTTCCTTTGGTAGAATTTAATTTAGTTGTAAATGCCGGTTTTTCAGCAGATCAATTTGGAGTACCGGGGCTTGCAAGCTTAACTTCGGATATGATGGATGAAGGAACAAAATCTTTAGATGCTCTTCGGATAAGCGACGAGCTCCTTAAGCTCGGAGCGCATTTATATTCAGGTTCAAATGTTGATAATTCTACCGTTAGCCTCTCAACTTTAAAATTTAATATGGATAAATCCTTAAATCTTTTTGCAGATATAATTTTAAAACCTTCTTTTCCGGAAAAGGAACTTACCCGGCTGAAGAAAGAAAGGCTGGCTGCAATTGAACAGGAAAAAGCTTCACCAATTTTAGCGGGATTTAGAGTGCTCCCAATTCTTTTATACGGAAAGAATAGTGCTTATGGAACGACATGGAGAGGAAACGGGGATAAAGAAACAATTGAGAAAATTACAAGAGATGATCTCGTTAAATTTCACAATACATGGTTTAAACCGAATAATGCTGCTTTAATTATCGCAGGTGATGCTTCACTTGATGAATTAAAACCTAAACTGGAAAAATTATTTAGTGGCTGGAAAAGAGGAGAAGTTCCCGAGAAGAAAATGGGAAATGTAAAGAATGCAGATAAACCGGTTGTATATTTAATAAATATTCCTGATGCCCCCCAATCTGTAATATTTGCTGCAGATATTGTTCCTCCCAAATCTGAAATGAATGATATTGCCGCAGAGACAGCGAACAATATTTTCGGAGGTATGTTTACTTCAAGAATAAATATGAATCTGCGTGAAGATAAACATTGGACTTATGGCGCAAGAAGTGTTATTAGAGGATTGAGAGCACAAAGACCATTTGTTACTTATGCGCCGGTACAGACAGATAAAACTAGAGATGCAATGCAGGAGATGAGTAAAGAATTAACACAGTTTGTGGGGAGTAAACCGCCTACGGAAGATGAACTACAAAAGGCAAAACAGAATCAAGTTCTGGAACTTCCAGGCAGATGGGAGACTATTGGTGATGTTGTTGATTATTTGACTGATATTGTTGTCTATAATCTCCAGGATAATTATTACAAAACTTACGCCCCGAATGTAAAGAATTTGAATATTAGCGATATTAAAAAAGCAGCGAACAAAATTATCAAACCGGGTAATATGATCTGGATTGTAGTAGGCGATCAATCAAAAATAGAACAGGGAATAAAAAACTTAGGTTATGAAGTAAAAATTATTAATAGTGAAGGGGAAGAGATCTAAAAGTGTATAAACCCGGTTTCTATTAAGAAACCGGGTTTGTTGTAAAAACAAAATTTTTTTTATCCTCATACCAATTACCTAAAATCATATTGATAAAGGATCATTTTATCAAAATATTTTTTTACCTATATTAAAACCCATCCCGTAAAAATTTTAATTCATATTTATGCTTAAAAAAATTCCAAAGCAGGTGATTATTTTAGGATTAATCAGCTTGTTTACCGATATGGCAAGCGAGATGCTTTATCCGGTTACTCCTATTTTTCTTGCTTCGGTTTTGGGTGCATCAATGGTTTCCGTTGGTTTAATTGAAGGTCTGGCTGAAATAACAGCAGGATTTTTAAAAGGATACTTTGGGTTCTTATCCGATAAATTAGGGAAACGTTCAATATTTGTCGTTGGAGGTTACAGCATTTCTGCATTATCAAAACCGTTACCCGGAATTTTTCCAAGAGTTTTCGTGGTGCTTATATCAAGAGTAACGGATAGGATTGGAAAAGGGATGCGGACAGCACCAAGAGATGCTTTATTAGCAGGGTATTCAAATAGTAATAATACTGGAGCAATATTTGGATTTCATAGGGGAATGGATACGCTTGGAGCAGTTTTAGGTCCTTTAATTGCATTACTGCTTTTAAGAATATATGATTATAACTACAATATTATTTTCATACTTGCTTTTATTCCTTCAATCATTGCTGTTACTTTTACTTTTTTCATTAAGGACAAAAAAATTGAAGTTAAGGAAAAACGAAAAATAGAATATAAATTATTTTGGAAAAAATCCCCGCAGGTTTACAAATCATTAGTCATTTTAATTACAATTTTTTCTTTAGTTAACAGCAGCGATGTTTTTTTGATTTTAAAATCGCGAAACATATCACATTCGGATACAATAGCTATTTTAGGTTATGTTTTTTATAATTTAATTTATGCAGGTACTTCTTACCCGGCAGGTTTGATATCCGATAAGATTGGAAAGAAAAAAATATATATTGCAGGATTGGTAATATTTTCGGCTGTTTATTTTGGATTTGCAGCTTCGGATAATTTTATTCTAACCTGGGTTCTATTTGCTTTATACGGAATTTATGCCGCATCAACAGAAGGAATTTTAAAAGCCTGGGTATCTGATTTAGTATCCTATGAAAAAGTTGCTTCTGCGGTTGGTTTAATCACTATGGTATCGAGTATTGCAATGTTTGCCGGTTCAATTTTAGCCGGTTATCTATGGGACGCGTTCGGTTCATCGGTTCCTTTTTATCTTTCCTCGACAGTTAGTTTAATTATTGCTTTTTCACTTTTTAAATTAAGTAAGGATTAATTAAATCGATTTGAAACTTTCAATTACAGAAATATGAAGCTTAAATTTGAAGCTTAGATGTTCAGGAAGAAATTATGTCGTAAAAATAAGGTAATATGGTCTTGTGTCTTTTGAGTTAATTGTAGTTACTAAGGTTCGTAAAAATAAATAAGGTTCTGAATTAAATCCCATTTATTAGTTTCTTGTAAATCTTTCATGAACTAAGTTTTTCGGTTTGATTGTTTTATCATATGTTATTTTTAATTCATTATTTGGTCTGGTTTATTTTTTAGTTGGTGTAAGTAATTTAAAAGGGATTACCGGTCCAACACCGGTGGAATATTATTTCAACTGCTTTTTCTTCAGCGTTCAGACATCTACAACTATCGGGTATGGCGGCATAATCCCGGAAGGATTATTGGCAAATTTTATTGTAACTATTGAGGCTATGGCGGGAGTTTTAGCATTCGCTTTAATTACAGGTTTATTATATGGAAGATTTTCTCATCCATTCTCAAGGATTCTATACAGCAAAAACGCAATTGTTGCTCCTTATAAAGGAATAAATTCCCTGCAATTCAGGATAGTTAACCAAAGAAATAATAATTTAATGGATCTCGAAGCTAAAGTTATGGCTGTACTAGTAGATAAAAATTTTAATAGAAAATATTACGATATGAAGCTTGAAAGATACAGTATTCATTTTTTTGCTTTAAGCTGGACGGTTGTACATCCAATAGATAATGATAGTCCGATTTTCGAAAAATCTTTGGAAGAATTAAAAGAAAAGCAGTTTGAAATATTAATATTAATCAAAGGATATGACGATACTTTTAATCAGGTTGTCCATTCAAGATATTCATATACCTTTGAGGAAATAGTATGGGGAGCGAAATTTATAAGATCTTATAATACAAATTCAGACGGCGATATAATTTTGAAGCTTGATGATATTCACTTAATAGAGAAAGTAAATTTGGAACAATTCGATATGGAATAATTAAAATATTTTTTGCGAATAATCGGAAATCCTTCCGCTTGGCTCATCAAAGCTTTTCTTTACGAATTCTTTTAATTCATTTCTCAGACCCCAAAACATAAATCACATTTTATATGTAAATGATCATTTGTTCTTGCCGGATTAATAGCAAATATTTTATATTTAATGGTTTCGGGAAACGATTGTTTGCTAAAATATTTATAAATATTTGGTAGTTAAACTATGCTGGTTAACAGTGCAAAGGAAAAAATAAAAAATTCAGTTATGAAATGGGAAGGTGTAATTTCCGAGCCCCACAGGTTTGGAGGGATTGAATTTAAGTTAGGTAAAAGGGAAATTGGTCATGTTCATGGTAATTATTTGGTAGATATTCCTTTTACAAAAAAAATTAAAGATGAAATTTTATCAGCCGGTTTGGCAAATCAGCATCATGTTTTACCAAAGAGCGGGTGGATCTCTAAGTACCTGGAAACACCCCAAGATGTGGATACAGCTATAGAATTACTTAGGGATCTTTTGAACTTGCCTTAGAGCAGCAAAATAGAAGAGTTATCAAAAATTAATTTTGTTTTTATTCAAAATATTTAAAAAAATTTTATGGAAGAATTGTTAAAAATTGCCGCAGAACTGAAGACAAAAAGAACAATATTAAAAAAATACAGAATTGGCGATGGAAAAATATTCTATGGAATAATTGAAAAGAACAGGGATAGAATGCTCGACAGCTTTCCAATAATGCTTTCAAATACTCACGATGAACTTAGTGGTGCATACTATATTAGAAAAAAAATTGAGGAATGGGAGGAAAGATCGGCCTTTAGTTTTGGGATTTGGTTCAAAGAGGATGGGAATTATATCGGTCATATCTCGGTGAAAAATATTGATTGGGTAATACCCCGCGGAGAGATAGCGTATATTATTTCCGAAGAATACGAAGGTAAGGGGATAATGACTGAAGCATTAACCGTAATTATCAAATTTAGTTTCGAAAACTTGTCTATGAATAGACTCTTTTTAAGAGTAATGACGAATAACAACAGAAGTTATGAATTAGCAGAACGCTGCGGATTTTCAAGAGAAGGAATTTTAAGAAAAGATCACAAAACTTATGAAGGTGAACTTGTTGATCTTTATTATTACGGGATGACAAGTGAAGATTTTAAAAAATTTTATTAAACCCAAATTTGTCATTAGAAAATAAAGGATATTTAGCAAAGCGATGAATTT
>CAYUVK010000033.1:37610-45416 GCA_964448105.1 uncultured Ignavibacteriaceae bacterium | reverse complement strand
CTAGTGAAAGATCTTTTAATTTTTCCAACCATCTGCCGTGCGGCAATTTAGATCTTTCCAGTTCAACTTTATTAATATTGTATAAAGGTTTTTCAACAATAGAATATCCAATTGACGGAATTATATGATTTAATTTTATTTTTCTAATTACAAAATCATTAGTTTCAAACATATCATCTTTAAACTCTTTTTTACCAACAAGTTTTATATTTCTAAAGCCATCGGTAAATTTTATATAAAACTGTTTGAATGATTTTTCTCCAATATCACTAATAAACCAGTTTCCTCCTGAATCACCTATAAGATTCCATTTGTAACCAAGCAGCCTATGATGGATTATTTCAGCAGTTTCTCCTGGTCCCCAGATAAAAATTGGTTTTAAACGATCATAATTTCTTCTGAAGAAATAGTCAAAACCTGCAATATGGTCTATATGCAAATGTGAAAAGAAAATATGATCAATGCTTCTTATATCCGATTGCTTTAACTCTTCAAGGGTTTTTTCACCGCAGTCAAATAGAAGCCTGTACATTTTTGTTCCGCTGTTCAATCGGACAAAAAGTGCATTATCTTTCCCCGGTTTGCCGAGAATTTGATACTCTATACTCATATTTTCGTTTAAAATTAAAAATATAAATGTAGCAAAAATTTATGTTTGTAATTGAATAATTTTGTTTTCTATATCATATCTTACACATAGTAAAAACAAATTTTAAGGAGAAATAAAAATGATTAAACAATTAACGGTTATATTAATGTGTTTTACAATATTATTAATTGATAATATGAATGCACAAACATTTTATTCAAATCCTTATGCGCACACATTTTCAATTGTTGCAAGAGATACTGTTACCGGAGAGCTTGGTGTTGCTGTTCAATCTCATTGGTTTAATGTAGGAGCAGTTGTACCATGGGGAGAAGCAGGGGTTGGAGTCATTGCAACACAATCATTTGTTAATGTTTCTTTCGGTATTAGGGGACTGAAATTATTAAAAAAAGGGTTAAAACCTTCACAAGTTATTGATTCTCTTCTTTCCGATGATAATGGAAAAGATTTGCGACAGGTTGCTGTTCTTGATTCAAAAGGAAGAGTTGCATCATATACAGGCAAAAATTGCGTACCAGCTGCAGGAAATCTAATCGGCGATAATTTCTCTGTCCAGGCAAATCTTATGCTTAACGATAGAGTATGGCCGGCAATGGCTGAAGCTTTTAAAACCGCAAAAAGCCCTTTGGCTGAAAGAATGGTAACAGCTTTAGAAGCTGGGCAGAAGGCCGGAGGTGATATAAGAGGGAAGCAATCAGCCGCTTTAATGGTCTTTAAAGGTCAATCAACAGATAAGCCGTGGGAAGATAAATTAATTGATCTTCGAGTTGAAGATAATCCTGAGCCAATAAAAGAATTAAAAAGAGTTTTAAGAGTATATAGAGCTTATGAACATATGAATAACGGAGATCTTGCGGTTGAAAAAGGGGATATGAAGAAAGCTATGGAGGAATATTCTGCTGCAGAAAAAATGTTCCCCGATAATGAAGAAATGAAATACTGGCATGCGGTTACTCTTGCCAATAATGGGAAAGTTTCCGATTCTCTTCCAATTTTTAAAGAATTATTTTCAGCAAATGCAAATTGGAAAACTTTAACGCCGCGCCTTGTGCCGGTTGGCTTATTAAAAGTAAGCACAGATGAACTAAATAAAATATTATCCCTTAAATAAATTAAGCAGTTTATCTGTATTTATAATTAATCTGCATATTTTTTATTTTCTTCGGTATTTAAGGAGTATTAATTAGGGAGAATTTTTATTATTCTTTGTATTTTTAAAAAAAATTACATTAAATTTAGATAGCTAATCAAAAACATTTCATTAGGGAGGCAATTCTGAGGGCATATAAAGAAAATATCTCCCGATTACTTTATGAATTTTTATATGCAAACCATCAGGATTAGCATTAAGAATAATAATAAACATAAATAATAATTTTATGAAAGGAGAAATTTGATGGCAGATCCAAAAGCTGTGTGGGCGTACAATCAAAATACAGGGGTGTTCGTACGTAAATATGACAGCGTATCAGAAGCTGCTAGAAAAATAAATTCTCACCCCTCAAATATTTTACACGCTGTTAGAGATGGAATAGCTGTAAAAGGTTATTATTGGCTCTTTGCTAACGGAAAACGACCATTAAAAGTTCCATTGAAATCAGAGAGGTTTAATCCCCGAAGCAAACCAATAAATATTTTTAAGAAAGGTAAATTTTTTGCAAAATTTGCCTCAACTAAAGATGCTGCGGAAAATATTGGTTTAAATGCACATACAATCAGGCAGCTTTGTAAAAATAAAAATAAAAAGAGTGGCGATTTTACTGCCGAATATATAAATCCAAAAGATAAAAATAGAATAAAGAATCACGGAGGAGGATACAAGAAACCTATCCCGGTTGTTGCAAAAACCCTGGACGGTAAAATTGCAGGCAAGTTTAAATCAATTGGCGAAGCTAGTGAAAAATTAAAAGTTAGAAATATATCAATGTGTCTGCAAGGACGTATTAAACAAGCAGGTGGATATCTCTGGGAAAAATCAAAATAAGTTGTATATATTCCAAAATATATTTCTGATTTTTCAGTAAAAAAATACAACTTAATTGTCTATCAAAAAGTCTGTTATTTTATATTTACATAATCCGCATGCGTATGTTTAGTTATTGGGAACTGATTTAAGTTATTATTTGATAATATTTTTTATCGCCTGCCTGCCAAATTAGATTTTAGCTGACAGGCTCTTTTATTTTAACAACAGATTTAATAGCTAACGATTAAAATAAACAAATCAGGTTACTTTATTTTATTTTTCTAAGATAATTTTCAAGGGAAAGCCCTAAAATTATAAGTATTTTAAGGATAAAGAACTCGAAGAAAACACTTTTATACTCTCAGGGCCAACAATATCCTTTTTTCAATTAGAATTATAAATTAAAAATTTTTATTTTTTAATAGCTGTTACAATTTTTTAAATAAAAATTTCCATTCCAAAAAACTTCAAACAAAAAATGATAAAAGCAATCTTTTGGGATAATGACGGTATACTTGTAGATACCGAACGACTTTATTTTACTGCAACCCAAAATGTTCTCGCAACTGTCGGGATAAATTTAACAAGAGAAATGTATATTGAATTTTTCTTAATCAAAGGAAATGGGACATGGCATTTAGCTAAGGAAAAAGGTTTTTCTTCAGAAGCAATAGATAACCTGCGCAAAGAACGGGATATACTTTATGCAAGAATACTTAAACAGGAGTGTAAGGTTATTCCTGGTGCAAAAGAAGTTCTAGAAAATTTATACGGTAAATATATAATGGGTATTGTTACTAGTTCACGGAAAGACCATTTTGAAATTATTCATAAATCATCCGGTCTTTTAAAATATTTTGATTTTATCCTAACAGGAGACGATTACACAAAATTTAAACCTGAACCCGAACCTTATCTTCTGGCAGTTGAAAAAAGCGGCTTTAAAAATGAAGAATGTCTCGCTTTTGAAGATTCGGAAAGAGGATTAATATCTGCAAAAAGTGCCGGTATAAATTGTTTTGTAATTCCGAGTGAATTAACCAGCAACGGGAATTTTTCTTCAGCTGATAAGGTGTTGAAAAACATTGACGAAGTATTAGATGAATTGTTATAATCACGGCAAAAAATCAATAAAACATGGTTTAGTAAATATCAATTTGTTTAATCCGATTCTTGTTAAGAATATTTTTGTTTATATTTTTAGTTATTGCATTATAATAATCTCAAAGTTTAAATGATATTTAGTTATGAATAATCCGGCAAATTATTTTTCTCTTTATGATTTTGACAGGCTTACTGAAGATAGAATTAAAAGTGATGAAATAAAAAGATTTTTAGAAAGTTCTAATTCCTTAATCATCCCAATTTGTAATTCAAAAAATTTAATCACATTGAATCCTGAAACTAAAGCAGTATTTTTTAAATATGCAGATATAAAAAAAATTATTAATAATGATTTAATTTTTCTTGGTAAAGCCCATGATAATTTCTACTTCACTGTTGATGTAAGTGAAGAAAATATTTTTATAAAAAATGAATCTTATAAATTTGATGACCTGAGAAAAGTTGCATCAATTTTGAATCAAAAAGAAGCTGCTATACTGGCTTACGCAAAATCAATGATCTATTGGAAAGAAAGGGTAAAATTCTGCGGGAAATGCGGATCCCAAACAATATTAGAAGAAGGAGGACATAAAGCTTTTTGTCCTGAATGTAACTCCAATTTTTTCCCCCACACAAATCCAGCTATAATTGTTATAGTTACTAGTGAGGAAAAATGTTTATTGGCAAGGCAGCCTGTTTGGCCTCCTAAAAGGTATTCTGTTATTGCAGGTTTTGTTGAACCGGGTGAAAGTTTGGAAAATGCAGTATCTCGTGAGGTGTTAGAAGAGACAGGGATTAAAGTGAAAAATATTTCTTATCATTCTTCACAGCCCTGGCCTTTCCCCGGTTCAATAATGATAGGATTTAATGCTGAAGCTGAAACTACGGAAATAACTCTTCTTGATAAAGAACTCGAAGATGCAAAATGGTTTTCAAGGGAAGAAATAAAAGAAAAAGTAAAAAGTAAAGAATTAAAATTATCTACCGAAATATCAATTTCTTTTAGGTTAATTGAAGATTGGTTTAACTCCGGTTCACAAATGCATTTACGTGAATTGCTTCATTCCTTAGATAAAAATTATTGATAATTTATCAATATTGTCTTTCATCATTTAAATATTCCATTCATCCCAAAAGTGTATCTTTCATTTATTTTAAATAATACATTCTGCAGTATAATTATTGAACTTATGAATGACAAAATGTAGAAATAAATACTGAATAATAAAATATCTTAAGAATTTAAAAACTAAACGGATTTCCCACCTAAATAATGACGCATAATAAGCAGTTATACTCTCCCTTAGTATAACTGCTTTTTTTATAGTGTTAAAATTATTCAACTATTAAAGCAATTGCAAATTATGTGATATTGTTTTCGAGTGCGGAAACTAATACTTGACAAAATAGTTTCCATGCTTTATATTTGGAAACGATAATTAAAAAAAAAGTTTCCAATGCTGACAGAAAATATTACTGAAATTGAGGATGATAGAACTAAAATTTTAAAATATGCCCAGGCTAAATATTTCTCCGAAGGGTTTTATAAGACTTCTATGGATGTTTTAGCTAGTGAAATGCAGATAAGCAAAAAGACTATCTATAAATATTTTGCAACAAAGAATCATCTTGTTGAAGCCGTTGTTCAGGATACAATGAAGTATATGAGCAGTAAAATAGATGAAATTGTAAATAACGATCAGAATGCGGTTCTAAAAATATTATCACTTTTAGATTTTTTAAGCAAATCAATTCTTCGCGCAAGTGAAAAATGGATGGTCGATATCAAGCAGCATATGCCGGGTTTGTGGGGTAAAATAGATAAATTCAGGTCAAAGAAAATGATGGTTATATTATCGAAAATCATAGAACAGGGGAAAAGTGAAGGTTATATTGAAGATAAACCGAATGAAATAATTATTACTGTCCTTATTGCTTCAATTAGAGCGATAATTAATCCAACTTTCTTATCTGAAAATAAGTTAACTATAAATAATGCATTACCGGTTACTTTCGAAATTTTATTAAAAGGGATTCTTACTGAAAAAGGAATTGAATTATTTTATAAATCACTTCCCGCAAAGGCGGGATAAATATAGGGCAATTATATGGAATCATTCGTAAAAATATTTTTTGTTTTGATTATTATTTATACTGCAGGCTGCGGTAATGAGAATGAAAGAAATACTATTTCGGCTTCAGGAAATATTGAAGCAACAAATGCCGTTGTAAGCTCAAAAGTTACCGGGCAGGTTATTGCAATAAAATACGATGAAGGAGCAAGGGTTCGCGAAGGTGACACCGTAATGATTATTGACCATGAGAATTTGGAGATACAATTGGAACAGGCTAACGCAGGTGAAGAAGCCGCAGAAGCTCAATTTGAATTATTGAAAGACGGGGCTCGAGCGGAAGATATTCAGCAAGCAGAAGATGCTGTAAAACAAGCTAAAATTAATATGGATCTTGCCGAAAGAGATTTCAATAGGATGAAGGAATTATATAGTTCAAAGACCATAACAAAAAAACAATTTGAAGATGCACAGGCGAAACATGAATTAACTCAAGCGCAACTAAATTCTGCTCAAGAAAACTTAATGAAAATGAAAAATTTTGCCAGGCCTGAAGAAATTAAACAAGCTAAAGCAAATTTAGACAGGCAAAAAGCTGCAGTTGATTTGTTGAAAAAAAATATTAGTGATTCTTATGTTGTTTCTCCCTTAAATGGTTTCATTGTTCAAAAATATGTTGAGAAGGGTGAAACTGTTTCAATGCTTTCATCGCTTTTTAAGATTTCCGAATTGAATACTGTTAAGCTGGTTATTTATATCTCGGAAGAAGATCTTGGTAAAATAAAGTTGGGACAAAAAGCCGATGTCTCTTCCGATACTTATAAAAATAAAATTTATAAAGGAAAGGTAATTTATATTTCTCCCGAAGCTGAATTCACACCAAAAAATATTCAGACCAAAGATGAAAGAACAAAATTGGTTTTTGCGGTTAAGATTGAAATAAAAAATCCTGACTTTGAATTGAAACCCGGGATGCCTGCGGACGCAGTTATTCATCTATAATTAAGTTTTAATCGAACACTGATTATTATGATCAATTAGGATTTGTTAAGATCATAAAAAATTATAAATATCATAAAAATCTGCGTTCCATTTCTGGTAAGAATTGTGACAATATGCAAAATGTAATTAAAATAGAAAACCTTAAAAAATCTTACGATGATATTGAAGCAGTAAAAGGTATATCATTTGAGATTTCCAAAGGTGAAATGTTTGGACTTGTCGGTCCCGATGGTGCAGGTAAAACTACAACAATAAGAATTTTATGCGGACTTGTTAATCCCGATTCCGGTTTTGCATCTGTATTAGAAAAAAATGTTACGAAAAACAGGAAGAAAATTCAAAATGAAATTGGGTATCTTTCTCAAAAATTTAGTTTGTATGGCGATTTAACTGTTGATGAAAATATAGAATTTTTTGCAGACATACATGGAGTAAGTGATTATGAAGATAGAAGAAATGAATTATTGGAATTTACAAGGTTAACTCCATTTAGAAACAGGCTGGCAGATAATCTTTCCGGCGGGATGAAACAAAAGCTTGCACTTGCATGCAGTTTAATCCATCGTCCTAAAATTATTTTTCTTGATGAACCCACAACCGGAGTTGATCCTGTTTCAAGAAGAGATTTTTGGAAAATCCTTTCAGGATTATTAAAAGAAGAAATAACAATTTTTATGACAACTCCATATTTGGATGAAGCCGAAAGGTGCAATAGAGTTGCTTTGATGAATAACGGTGAAATCATTAGTCTCGATACTCCGCAAAAAGTAAAAGCTTCAATCAATAAGCAGGTTATCGAAATTGTATGCAGCAAAGTAAGAAAAGCTTATGATATTGTGAAAAAGGAAACTGGGTATGAAGTCCAAATGTTTGGTGATAGAATAGATGTAATGGTTAACAATTATGATAGTGAATATAAAATTCTTGAAAGAGTTTTGAAGAATAATGGAGTTGAGATAATCAGTCATAGGCTTATTTCTGCCTCGCTTGAGAATGTTTTTATTTATTTAGTTTCTGAAAAAGCTGCTGAACAATAAATGGATGAAAAAATA
>CAYUVK010000033.1:0-37600 GCA_964448105.1 uncultured Ignavibacteriaceae bacterium | reverse complement strand
TTTTATCTTTCTTATATCTGTCCTGTTGATACCGGATGTTTTTGCTCAAAGTGAAACTACAGATTTAACTACAAGAATTTTAACATTAGATCAGTCTATTCAACTCGGGATTGATAACAGCAAAGATCTTAAGATTTCAAAATCTAAAATGTCCGGTGCAGAAGCGAAAATAACCGAGGCAAATTCCCAGCTTTTACCTTTGTTAAAATTTCAAGCTACTTATCAAAGATTAAGTAACATTCCGCCGTTTGAAGTTTCAATTCCCGGTTTAACACCTCGTCCGATTCAAATATCACCTGTAATCCTGGATAATTACAATTTGAAATTATCATTACAGCAGCCTTTATTTACCGGCTTTAGGCTGTTGTCTTTAAAGAGTGCCGCAGAGTATAATTATGAATCTAGTAATTATGAGTACAAGAAAAATATAAATGATGTTGCCTTCAATATTCAAAATGCTTTTTGGAATTATTATAAAGCTGAACAGATTAAAAAATTAATTGAAGAGAATTTAAGGCTAACAAAAAAACATCTCGATGACACAAAAAATTTTCTAAAAAGCGGTTTGGCAACTCAAAATGATCTTTTAAAGCTTGAAGTTCAATATTCCAATTCAAAGCTGCAATTAATTGAATCGGAAAATAATATAGATATCGCTCGCTCTAATTTAAATAAGCTGCTTGGTTTACCGCTTGAAGAAAATACCGGGATTAATCCCGGTACAATCGATACGTCCTTTACAAATTACAATTTGTCAAACTTAATCGAACAATCAAAAGAAAAGCGGGATGATCTTAAATCACTTGAATACAGGGTTAAAGCAAGTGAAAAAGGAATTACTGCCGCTAACGGCGGATGGTATCCGGCAATCTATTTAATCGGAGATTATTATTACAGCAAGCCTAACCAGAGGATCATCCCCGCTGAAAATAAATTTAAAGATACCTGGGATATTGGAGTTTCGTTACAATGGGATTTGTGGAATTGGGGCTATACATCTTCTCAAGCTACTCAAGCAGAAGAACAAAAGATACAGGTAGAAACTTCACTCTCTCAATTACATGATGCAATTGAACTGGAAGTGTACCAAACATATTTAACTTATAAAAGATCAGTAGATAAAATTGCAGTAAGCAGGCAATCAGTTGAACAAAGTGAAGAGAATTATAGAAGCACACAGGAAAAGTATAATCAGCAGGTTGCAACTAGTACTGATTTAATTGATGCGGAAGTTTCTTTATTGCAGTCAAAAACAAATTTAACTAATGCTCTTGTCGATTTTCAACTGGCTAAAGTAAAATTAATGAAGGCAATCGGAAAGAAAATTTATTAAAAGGAGTCGGAAGTCAGAAGTCTGAAGTCAGTAGTTTAGGAGAATTCTTTCAAATAATATTTATTAACAAATAATAATTAATTGGAGAAGTAATGAAAAAATCTAAAAAGTTTACTGATTTAATTATTTGGCAAAAAGCTCATCAATTTGTACTTAAAGTCTACAAATTGACAAAAACTTTTCCCAAGGATGAAACTTATGGCTTAATCCAACAATTTAGAAGGGCTTCTGTTTCGATACCGGCTAATATTGCTGAAGGATTTAGAAAAAGAGGTAAGAATGATAAGGTTAGATTTTTAAATATCTCCGAAGGATCTTTGGAAGAATGTAAATATTATCTTATCCTATCAAAAGATTTAGAATATACAATTGATAATTCAGTCTTAACAAATTTAGCAGAAGAAGTCAGTAAACTTTTAGATGCCTATTCTAAGGCAATTCTATCTTCAATCTCCTGATTTCTGTCTTCTTTGGAATAACATGAACAGTATAGAAGTAAATAAATTAACTAAAAAGTTCGGCAATTTTACTGCTGTAGATGGCATCTCTTTCGATGTAAAGAAAGGTGAAATATTCGGATTTCTTGGAGCAAACGGTGCAGGAAAATCTACAGCAATTAGAATGCTTTGCGGTATCCTTGAACCAACTTCCGGCGATGCTCTTGTAGGCGGATTTAGTATAAAAAATCAACCTGATAAAGTGAAGAAAAATATTGGATATATGTCGCAGCGTTTTTCTTTATATAATGATTTAACAGTTGAAGAGAATATTAATTTTTTCGGCGGTGTTTACGGTCTGTATGGTGATGAGTTTAAACAAAGAAAGAATTGGGTATTAAACATTGCGAACCTTGAAGGAAAAGAAAAAATTTTAACCGGCTCATTACCTGGCGGAATTAAGCAGAGACTTGCGCTCGGGACTGCGGTAATTCATCAGCCCGGTATCATTTTTCTAGATGAGCCCACAAGCGGGGTTGATCCAATTTCAAGAAGAAAGTTCTGGGACTTAATAAATGATCTTTCCGCACAAGATACAACTGTCCTTGTAACAACACATTACCTTGAAGAAGCGGAATTCTGCAACAATATTATGTTGATAAATGTAGGGAAATTAATTGCCGGCGGAACTTCAAAGGAATTAAAAACAAATTACTTAAAAAATACAATTCTTGAGATCGAATGTGAGAATGTAATAAATGCAATGGAATTACTTGAAAAGGAAAATTATGTTGATGAAACTTCCATTTTCGGAAATCAAATTCATATAATTGTTAATGAAAACTTTAAAGATGAAGACCAGATAAAAAATGTATTAAATCAAAATTCAATTTCAGTAAAAAGAATCGACAGAATAGTCCCGACATTGGAAGATGTGTTTATACATTTGCTTGAAAGGAAGTCGGCTTGATGCAAAAAATTAATTTTGGGATGCAGGAAAAAGAAGGAGTCAGAAGACAGAAGTCTGGAGTCAGTAAAAACATAGGAAGATTCTCTTAAAATAATTTATTAACAAACAATAATTGGAGAAATAATGAAAAAATCCGAAAAGTTTACTGATTTAATTGTCTGGCAAAAAGCTCATCAATTTGTATTGGAAGTATATAAGATTACCAAGAATTTTCCAAGAGACGACCTTTATGGGTTGACTCAACAATTTAGGAAAGCATCAGTTTCAATTCCGGCAAATATTGCTGAAGGTTTTAGGAAAAGAGGAAAAAATGATAAAGTCAGATTTTTAAATATTTCAGAAGGTTCGTTGGAAGAATGTAAATATTATTTAATCTTATCTAAAGATTTAAAATATGTAAATGACAATACTGGTTTAACCAATTTATCAGAAGAAGTTAGTAAACTTTTAGATGCTTATTCTAAAGCAATTCTGTCTTCTGTCTCCTGACTTCTTATAGGATATATTGAGAGAATGATTAAAAGAATTTTAGCTATTTCAAAAAAAGAAGTTAGACAGTTAAAACGTGATACAAGAATGTTATATGTTCTTTTTGTATTTCCGTTTGTACTTCTTATTCTTTTTGGATATGCAATCAATTTCGATGTACACCACATAAAAATGGTTGTTTATGATCGTGATAAATCTGAAAACACCAGAGACTTTATTAACCGTCTAACAAGTTCAAACTATTTTGATCTTGTCGGACATATTAATTCTGAAAGTAAAATAAGAGAAGTTCTAGATGACGGAGATGCACAAGTAGTTTTAGTTTTTCCTCAAGATTTTTCAAAGAATATTTATTCTAATAAAGATGCAAAGATTCAAATTCTTGTTGCAGGTATAGATGCAAATACTGCATCTATAATATCAAATTATATGAGTGCGGCTACTGCAACTTATTCATATAAAATAACTCAAGAAGAATTAGCTGTAAGGGGAAGGCAGGCATATCTTCCTATAAATCTAGAACCAAGATTTTGGTTTAACCCGGATTTGAATTCTACTCTTTATTTAATTCCCGGATTGATTTCAATGATCTTAATAATGACAGCGGTAATTTCTATAGCAATGTCTATTGTTAGAGAAAAGGAAAGAGGCACAATTGAACAAATAAATGTATCTCCGCTATCTTCTCTTGAACTATTGATTGGCAAAACTATCCCATATTCAATAATTGCGCTTCTTATTGCATCAATTATTCTATTTGCCGGTTATATCCTATTCGGCATTACAATAAAAGGAAGTCTATTTCTATTATTTATCTCTACGTTTATATTTCTTTTTGCATGTCTTAACCTGGGTATATTAATTTCATCAATTTCAGATTCACAGCAGGTTGCTTTTCAATTATCTGCTTTAGTTTCACTTCTGCCATCCTTTCTTCTTTCAGGATTTGTGTTCCCAATTGAAAGCATGCCGCCGGTAATACAGGTTTTAACAAACATAACACCTGTGAAATTCTTTATAATCGTTTTAAGAGATTTATTACTTAAAGGAGTAGGGATAGAAGCATTCTGGCAGCAATTAATTTATTTGATAATTTTTTCATTGTTCTTTTTAACATTGGCAACCCTAATTAATAGAAAAAATAAAATAGCGTAATTCAGTAACCCTCGAGGTTAGCATTTCGAAAAACAGAATGTAACCTCGAAGGTTCTAAGTATGTGAAGAACCTTCAAGGGTGCACTCTCTTGCAGATACCTTAACCTTGAAGGTTACATTTGAAAAACGGAATCGAGTTTATGGAAGTAAATAACCAAGGAGATCTTTTGATGATGTTTAATCAGAACCTTCAAGGTTACAGATCTTTTATCGATTTCCCTAACCTTGAAGGTTTAGTATGATTAAAATAATCTTAAATATTATTATAAAGGAATTTTTACAATTAAAGAGAGATCCGCGATTATTAGGTATAATTTTCATATCACCGGTGCTTCAATTAATCTTGTTAGGATATGCTGCCAATCTCGATATAAATAATATTAATACTGTTGTTTTTGATCAGGATAAAACAGTCACGAGCAGGAATTTTATTGAAAAATTTCAAAGCTCAGGATATTTCTCAATTAATAATTATGCCGATAACTATGAACAGATTACAAATCTAATTGATAAGGGTGATGATCTTTGGGCACTGGTAATACCAAATGATTTCGAAAAAAAAATACAGAGGAATGAACAGGTAAAAATTCAGGCATTATTTGACGGATCGGATGGAAACAAAGCCGGGATAGCTTTTGGTTATGTAACCGGCATTGTTTCAAACTATTCTCGAAATATTTTAATACAAGCTCAGAATAAAGCGGGGATAAAAATATCATTAAGCGGCACAATAACTTCGGAGCTTAGAGTGTGGTACAATCCCGATCTAAAGACAAGATATTTTATGCTTCCCGGGATAATGGGTTTAATCCTCACCATAATTACTACAACCCTTATGGCGATGGCAATAGTGAAAGAACGGGAAATAGGAACTTTGGAGCAAATAATTGTTACACCGATTAAACCTTCTCAGCTTATAATTGGCAAGACCATACCTTTTGTAATTTTAGGTTTTGTTGATGTATTTCTAGTAATGGGTGTTATGGTCTTCTGGTTTGGAATAGGAATAAGAGGTGATTTCTTTTATTTGATATTTGCCTCACTTATATATGTTCTTTCTTCCCTAGGCTTGGGATTATTTATTTCTACAATATCCAAAACACAGCAACAGGCGATGATGGTCGCTATGTTTGGAATCCTGCTCCCAATGAATTTTTTATCCGGCTTTGCATTTCCAATTGAAAATATGCCTGGCTGGATTCAACCTATTACTTATTTGATTCCTTTACGGTATTATATAACAATTCTAAGGGGCGTGATTTTAAAAGGAGACGGATTCTTCCAATTAATTCCTGAAACAACAGCATTATTAGGAATTGGGATTTTAATTTTAGTTTTCAGTTCTTTAAGGTTCAGGAAAATATTAGGGTAAAACATTTTATCCCTAGTTTGCGCAATTTTATTATGAAGAAAAATCATCTCAGTTTTAAAGGAATTTATAAAATCAGTTAGTAATTTTTTCATT
Organism: uncultured Ignavibacteriaceae bacterium; assembly: GCA_964448105.1. Lineage (GTDB taxonomy): Bacteria > Bacteroidota > Ignavibacteria > Ignavibacteriales > Ignavibacteriaceae > CAVQBP01. Next base: position 31,751 of record CAYUVK010000033.1, on the reverse strand, counting down.
TGACTATTCCATTCTAAATTCTCATCTTAATTTTTATTTTTTAAAGAATTAATATGCAATTATATATTGGTACAAGCGGTTATAGTTATAAGGAATGGAAGGGGAATTTTTATCCTGAAGATATAAAGCCGGATAAGATGCTTAATTTTTATTCTGAACAATTTTCTACTGTTGAAATAAATAATACCTTCTATCATATTCCGCAAAAATCTGTTTTGGAAACATGGAAAAAGCAGGTACCAAAAGATTTCCGGTTTTCAATTAAAGCTCCTCAAAGGATTACCCATATTAAAAGGCTGAAGGAAGTTAATGATGACAATAAATTTTTCATTGATACAATAAAATCTTTAGGAAATAAACTGGGAATAATTTTATATCAATTCCCGCCTAACTTTAAAAAGGATATGGAGTTGTTTCAAAATTTCATAAATTTTATGCCCAAAAGTATTAGTGCAGCTTTTGAATTCAGGCATGAATCATGGTTTGAAGATGATCTTTATTCTCTACTTAATGAAAAAAATTATGCAATTTGTCTTTCTGAAACCGATAAGGAAACGGATATAGATATTATTAGCACTGCGAGCCGGGATATTTAAGGTTAAGAAAAAGTGATTATTCAAAAAATGAAATAAAGAAGTGGAGTGATAAAATAAAAAAACAAAACTGGGAAGAAGCTTTTATTTTTTTCAAACATGAAGACGGAGCAAAAGGACCTAAATTTGCAAAACAACTTATTGAGTTAAACAAATAACAGGATAATAATGTCAGCAATCAATCCAGGTTTAGTAATCGATAAGAAAGAACCCACGCCCTTTTACAGGTGGATGGTTCTTCTTTTTGTAAGCATCGCTATGTTCGGCAATTATTATGTGTTCGATTCAATTTCATTGGTCGCAGATCAGTTAAAGACCTCGCTTCATTTTACAGATCTTGAAATAGGGCAATTATACTCTTATTATAGCCTGGCTGCGATTATAGTTTTGGTATTTGGAGGTATATTAGTAGATAAATGGGGAACAAAAAAATCGGCAATTATTTTTGCAACTATATGTACAATTTCAGGTTTTTTGGTTGCGTTTTCTTCGAATTTGTATGTAATGCTTGCAGGAAGATTCTTGCTAGGAATCGGGTCGGAGCCTTTAATAGTAGCAATTACAGTTGCAATTGCAAAATGGTATAAGGGAAAAGAATTAAGTTTTGCAATGGGACTAAATCTATTTTTTGCACGCAGCGGTACAGTGGCTGTTGATAATTCTCCTTCAATCTTTCCCGGTTTATACAGCGGTGGTTATTCAGGTCCTTTATATGCAGCCGCCTTTATTGGCATTCTATCCTTTTTGGGAATTCTAATGTATTATTTTGTTGAGTCTTCAGGGGAAAAGAAATTTGTATTAGGGGGAGGGGGAGCTGTTGATAAATTAAACCTCAAGTCTATTTTTAAATTTAGTAAATCGTTTTGGTATATAACATTATTATGTGTTACTTTTTATTCGGCAATATTTCCTTTCAGAACTTTTGCAATTAAATTCTTCATGGAAAGTCATCATTTATCCCGTCAAACAGCAGGTTTGATGATTTCTGCTTTACCCATGTCCGCAATGTTTGCTACTCCTATTATAGGATTGCTAGTAGATTTTATCGGGCGGCGTGCATTGCTGATGACGATAGGTTCAATTCTGCTTTTACCTGTTTATCTTTTGATGGCTTACAGCAATATTTCGCTTTACGTTCCTGTAATTATGATGGGAGTTGCATTCTCATTAATTCCTGCAGTAATGTGGCCTTCAGTTGCATATATTGTGGAAGAGAAGCGATTAGGATCTGCGTATGCACTGATGACGTTGATTCAGCAAATAGGTATGATGCTTTTACCCTTAATTATTGGTGCTGCAAATGATTATGGAGGAGCAAGTGCAGCAAACCCCGGCGGGTATAATCTTGGAATGTGGATATTTTCAATCCTTGGAATTTTAGGACTTATTTTTGCATACTTATTAAGAAAGGCAGAAACGGGATCACACGGTCATGGACTTGAGCTCAGCAGGGCGGAGGCTGAAATGAAAAAGCTGGCGGCTGAAACTGAAAGTTAAATAAAGTAGAGACAAGTCGCGACTTGTCCCTACATAGATAGGCAATTAAAATATATTAAAAACCTTCCGTGAAATTAAACTGCCATAACCATTTTTTATCCGGTCTGTCATTAGGATGAACATAATCAACTTCAGCAACGGCAAAACCGAATAAGTTCATTCTAAAAACCAATCCATAGCTGCTTACAGCCCTATTATTTCCAGTAAAAATTCTAATCTTTTGACCTGCAGACCAGGCGTACCCTGCATCATAAAATACTCCGAAATCGATAGGTAAAAATCCGTAATAACCGCTGCCGATTCCAAAAACTCCTAACAAAGGGAACCGGAGCTCGAAATTAGCTATTAACAATCTGCTCCCTATAAGCCTGTTAAATAAATTATTGTAGTATGAAGGATCGGTCGAAACTTCACCGGCACCGAATGAATTGTTGTCATAGCCGCGAACAAGACCGGGGTAGCCTAAATACAGAGGACTTAATAAACTGTCTTGAGCATCTTTTCCGTATCTTCCGAAGTGAAGAATTCTTCCTGCGAGAGTGAAAGGTCTTATCGGCATAATATAATGCCTGTAGTCTGCTAAAACTTCATACCAATTTAGTGTACCGAAAGTAGGATCAACCTCAAGCCGGTATCTCTCACCGATCAGTGGAGCAGTTGCTCCGAAAAAACTGTTATCAAAAACCAAAGCCGCACCGGCATTTCCAAGATTTAGCGCCGGTCCGCCTGACTGATCCTGCGTATTGTTAATCAATATCTGACCTGTATTAAGAGAAATAGCAGTTGTTTGAACTTCATTTAAGAAAGTAATATTGCTGTATCCTCCGGAGAATTCTACTCTCATATTCCTGCTGAAGGGATATGAAAGTATTCCTGTAGCACCTCTGCTGGTTTGACGGATTAAATACTGCTGCTGAATATATGCAGGTTCATTATTAACATTGCCGTAGCCTGTGGAATAATAATAATAGTTATAGGGCATTTGCTCAATAATGCCGCCGTAATTCCATCTATGTGCAGTATTAAAATACCCGACTAAAGCAGAAATATCCGTAAACTTGAATGATCCCAATGTCTGAACTTGAAGACCTGTTATGAGATTATGATTTCCAAGCATATCGCTCCAGTATAAAGACACACCGCCTCCAACATAGGTCCCGAATATATCCTGACCAACGCCAGCGTTTATTTGTGTAGCCCCGATTAACGATAATGAAGCATCATATCCTGAGTATGTAAATGTTGAGTCATTTGGAAAACCAATTTCCGGGTTCTGAAGATTTTTTACTACGAGGTCATTTCCATCCCTGTTTTGCGGCGGCAGAACGCCCGGATTAAATTTGGGAAATTCTGTTAAGGGATTATGGGATGAAAGAACCGCTGCCGAATCTATGGAATAAATATTATATTTCCCTTTTTCATAAACGCTGTATACTATTTTATTGGAATTCCGTGCTGCAGAAATAGCAGGGCTAATGTATGTAATACCGCTTATTCCTCCGTATAAATTAGTAATCTGGCTAATTTCATTTGTAGATAAATCAAGCTTATAAAGGTTGCTGATTCCGTTTCTATTAGAAATAAAATAAATACCCTTGCCGTCAGGTGTCCACTGCGGATTTATATTTTTTGCATTATCAAAATTAGGAAGCGAATCTATTTTTCCTGTTTGAAAATCCATTAAAGCAATCTGGTAGTTACCGATATCTAAATTGGAAAGGTTAGTAGTAAATCTATCCGTAACAAATGCAATTTTTTTTCCGTCCGGTGACCATGAAGGCTGAAGTTCTGCATATGCATCATTTGTAAGATTAGTTAGACTATCGGTGGCTAAATTATAAAGAAATAGATTTGATAAACCATCACTTAAGCCTGAAAACACGATATATTTATTATCAGGAGACCATGAGGGATCAAATATTTCCCCTATTTTGGGGAAACGGAATTCATGTTCGATATCCCCTGTTTTAATATTTAAAATAGAAAGTACCGGACGACCTTTTTCCACGGCTGAAAAGAGAAACCTGGTTCCACTTGAATCCCACGCTCCTGCTGAGTTTATAAATTCCAGAGATTGAAGGTGTGCATTTAAAGCAGTGCTAAAAATGGTTCTTTTAATTTTACCTGTCTCTGCATCAGCCAGAAAAATATCAATAGAAAAAAGATTTCTTGATGAGAAGAAGACTAAATTTTTTCCATCAGGGCTTAAAACGGGAGAGACATTTAGCTGTGATTCTTCATCGTTTCCTTTAATTAAAACTTTCCCGTAATCCGATGGTCTTGATGTTACGTTGTATAATGAATCATATTGTTTATGAAGAGCTTTATGCCATTCGGTGGAAAGGGAATCGGTTGATATTAAAAGTACACTATCGATAGCTTTATCAATATCCCCGGACATTCCTGCTGTTCTTAAAAGTTTACCCAAAATTCGATCACCCCATTTACCCGTGATATACGATAATAAAGCCTGCCCGTATCTATATGGAAAATATTTGGGATTATCTAGATCGGAAATATCCGGAAGCTTTTTCAAAGCAGCTTCCCGCATCCACATAGATGTAAACGGATCATCGGGGCCTAAAGAAAGGTATTCAGCCATTCCTTCAACAAACCACAACGGAAGTCTTTCTAATGCCGGCATATTAGCATTTGATCCGCCTTTATTATGCCTTCCGGTTATATCATATTGAAATGCATGGACTAGTTCGTGTCCAATCACATGATTGGTCTCTTTTAGAGGACCTGCAAAAGGCATTGCAATTCTTCTTAAAAGAGGTTCCGTGAATCCGCCGGTTCCCTGCCCGATAATTCCTTGTGTTACATTAGTTTCTGAAAATTGCGGAAAACTATTATAAAGTATAAGCGGCTGTCTTCCATTTAATGTATCTTCAAAAATCAATCGATGTCGAGTATACCAGCGTTCAGCCATCTCGGCTGCATATTTAATTCCGCCTATTTCTTCGGGATAATAATATATATCAAAATGTTCTGTGTGTAATTCTTTGAAATTAAAGTCGGTATAGTTTACTTTATTTTGTCCAAAATACTGTGCATTAGTTTTGTTCGCAGAAAAAAATAGGATTGAAATTATGATTATTATTGTTGTGTAGAATAAATTTAATTTAAATTTTAACATTGTTTTTTGCCTTTATAAAGAATGGCATTTAGAAAATTCGTTATATTATTTGAGTAAGTTAATTAATTTTTTACCCTTATTTACTGTTTTACCGAATGTATTTTTATCAATAGAGACTAGATTGTTATTTAGACAATCTAAATAATAAACCGGTTTGATCTTAATCATTGCACTAAAGAATTAATGCAACGGAAATCAACCAAGATATGCTTTTTATCACTTATTATTTTTTCTAATTGATAAATACTGTATCCGTAAGGAAACATCCCGTAATCCTCAACAGCCAGGTTATAAGAGTAGATAAAGCATCTCAATTTTTTATTGAAAAATATGATTTATATTTGTAACTACGATTAATTTTTATCACAAACAGAGTAAAAAGTAATCTTCCGCAAGTGTTAATCTTATTTATATTAGTATTTCAAATATCAAAAAATGGACTTAAAAACTTCCGGCTTAATTTAATGATTGGTGAATCTGTTTTATCCCTCTTAACAACTGTTTCGGCAACTTAAAATGAAAGATATAATTTCTCTGCATAGGCTGCAATAATTTATTAAAAATTTTTAACCGAAAATTTTTTATAAAAGGTTATTTTGAAGTTGACATTATTGATAATTAAATTGTGAAAGATAAATTTTTGTTTTCAGGAGAATTTTATGAATAAAAAACAATTGCAGAAGGAATTAGAAAATTTTAACCAAAAATTGAACAGTAAAAACAATATAGATGAAAATCTTAAAGAAAATCTGAAAAAATTAATGGATGATTTAAATAACTTCCTTGAAAATTCGGAAGATACATCCAAAGAAGAAAAGGAAAACCTTGTAGAAAATTTAAGAGATTCAACAATGAATTTTGAAACGAAACATCCCGAACTTTCGGAATCCATAAACATTATAATTCACACCTTAAGCAACATGGGGATTTAATTAAATTACAAAATTACAAAAGTTGTCCCTAAAAGTTCTTTCTCGGGAATTGCAAAAGAATAAAGACGGATTCAAAGATTTAAAAGATAATTTTACTCGTTTAGTTCATTTTTTATATCTTAGAAAGTTTTAATTTCAAATAATAATTTTTAATCTTTAACTCTTAATTTATTATCAAACTTTTTTTAAATAAAAGAAATATTCTTCAGGGCGCTTTAATCTATTCCATCGGGGATACAATTGCTGCCTTAATTATAAATGATTTTTCCGTTCAAAGACTAGTGGGGATTTTGTTTTTGGGCGGTTTGGTTTATGCATTTGAAATTCCAAATTATTTAAAATGGCTTAGCAGAAAATTTTATAAAGATGATGTTTATACAAAAATTTTTAGCACAGTCTTGTTTACTTTATATTTTAATCCTCTTTGGATTGCAAGACATTTGTTAGTATTAAATTTATTCAAAGGAAATTTCAACCAAATTAACTGGGATTTGTTAAGAGTCGGGCTGGATTCATTTATTTATAGTTTCTTTTTTACATTACCAATTAATTATTTGATAATAAATAAAGTTCCGGTAAAATGGAAATTTGGGATCACTGCGGTTTTTTCAAGTTCAATGGCAATTTTTTATGCACTCAGTGAGGTAATTTTTAAATGAAAGGAAAAATAATTTTTGCATCAAAGAATAAAGGTAAAATTAAAGAAGTAAAAAAAATATTTAAAGAAATTGATTTTGAATTAATTTCCCTGCTTGATCTTAATGATTTCTCGGAAATTGAAGAAACAGGGAATACTTTTGAAGAAAACGCCAAAATAAAAGCAACCGAAGTATTTAATAAATATAGAATACCTTCTATTAGTGATGATTCGGGATTATCTGTTGAACAATTGTATGGAGCACCGGGAGTTTTTTCTGCAAGGTATGCCGGTAAAGGGGCTAATGATGAGGATAATAACAGGAAGCTGATAAGAGAACTGGAAAAATTTAATGAGCCGCATCATGCCAAATATATATGTTATGCAGTATATTTTGACGGGAAGAATTATAAGATTGCAGACGGTGAAGTAAAAGGAACCATAATTAAAGAGCCAAGAGGTGAAAATGGATTTGGCTACGATCCTTTCTTTGTCCCGGATGGATATAATCAGACTATGGCGGAACTATCTTTAGATGAGAAAAATAAAATCAGTCATCGTTCAAAAGCCTTTAAAAATTTAAGTAGAATTTTATCTTTATAGGAAAATTTATGAAAAAAATTATTATATCTGTTTTAGGTTTATTAATATTTTCATTTATCATCAGTTCATGTAAAAAAAATGATAATTCTGTTAGTGCCGGTAATACCCCTACCGATAACAGCAATTATTTCCCATCTACAGTAGGAAGTAATTATATGTATAATTTTGAAAGAACCGATTCAGCCAACCAGCAAATAACCGGAACAAGAGATTCAAGATATCAAAGCGCACCTGAACCGGGGGGTAATGGGATTACTTATGATATCATGCAAATTGATTCGCTAACTTCCAATGGCTCTACAACTGTTTATACTTCTTTATTTAGAAAATCAGATATGGGTACTTATTACTTTTTAGATACAGCCGGGTTCTCTGAAAATCTTCCGCCTGAATTTATTGCCTATCTGCCTTATCTTAAAATTGATCAAGAATTGCTGCTTCTCTCTTCACCATTACAGGATGGAAAAACCTGGCCGGTATTTAAAGTCAACCTGGAGCAGGGAATTACATTTACGGTCGTTGATGTTGAGGCAGCATATTTAGGTAATGAAAATATAGCACTCAATCTACAGTCTGGTACTGTAACAAAACCTGCTGTAAAAATACAATATAATTTTTCACTTATAAACCCGCTTACTCAAGCAAAGCAAACCGTAACAGCTTACGGATGGTTTGTAGCAGTTGTTGGTGCGGTAAAATGGCAGGGTAACGAACTCTTATTAGATGTTTTTACAAGAGGTGAAATAAATTTTGCCGATTCGACAAGCACTGGTTCGGAAAATCTTGTTTATTATAATATAAAATAAGTAACAATTCCGTTATTTAGTTGCAATTATTGTCCGGGCAATCCCGAAGGTTAAATCGAACTTTTCTACTTTTTTAAAACCGGAATTTAAGAGAAGTTTTTCAAGATCAATTTTTTCATCAAATTCTTCGACTGATTTTGGGAGATAATTATATGCATCCCGATCCCCTGAAATTATTCCCCCGATAACCGGGAGAATCTTTTTGAAATAAAATTTGTACAATCTTTTAAATAAAAAATTTGAGGGGATCCGGAATTCTAAAATAGTTGCTTTCCCGTTTTCCTTTAGAATATTATAAAATGAACCGAAACCTTTCTGGATATCATAAAAATTCCTTACCCCGAAAGCAACAATTACATTAGTAACAGATTCGTTTTTCAATGGAATATTTTCCGCAACCATTTGAACATTTCTTCCAATAATCCATTCACTTTTTTTATTAAAAATTCTAAGCATATTTATCGAAAAGTCTGCGCCGAAAATATTTTTGACCCCTAGCCTATTTGCTTCAATAGCGAAATCCCCGGTGCCGCAAGCAACATCCAGCAAAATGGAATCTTCTGAAAGATGAGTTAATTTTAACGCTTTCTTTCGCCAGTAATAGTCGGTACCAAAACTTAACAGGTGATTTAAAAGATCATACCTGTAAGCAATTGATTCAAATATTCTTCTAACTTGTATTTTTTTATCTGTATTACTTGAAATCATTTTTATCCAGAAGTTTGTTTTTCTACTATAGATTATAATTGTTAAATTGCTTTCAGCCAAAGGCTGATCCGCCTTCGGCGGATATTTTTATATTTTTAAAAAACTTGTAACAATAGAGCAATAAAACAACATTATTTCATTACATTGTATAACTTACTCAATACAAAGTTATCAATACTAATCTCAGTACTTTCCATATTCAAATTCTTTTGCACCGACTTTCCTTTGCCACCAATTAAAAATATACTTGCCCGACCAGAGAGAAAAGATCATAAAAATTAATCCGCCGATAAGATCTATAACATAATGATACCATAAATAAACTGTTGCAAAAATCAATAGTGTACCTACCGGAACAAGAAAATATCTTGAACGGCTTTTCAATTTAACAGAAAGATAAATTACGATTAATGTGATCATGGTATGCCCGCTTGGAAAAACATCTCTTTGAACTACTGCTGCAGGATTTGGTGTTCCTGCGGGGATTGATTCGCCAATGTTAACAAGCTCCCTCAAAAAATTTGTGAGCCAAATTCCAGGGAGTTCTATATTAATTAAATGGAAATTATGAAGTGTAAAACGCGGACCTACGCCGGGCAACGCAAAATAGCCTAAATACGAAAGAAAGAATCCATAGATAATTGAGAATGCCGCAAAATCTACTGCCAGGTATCTTTTATTTCTTAAAAGGGCAAGGGCAAGAATGATCGGAAGGAAATAAAAGAGCCCGTATACAATTTGTAGTATTTCCGTTAATACGGGATTAGCAAACTGGTGAAGCCATTGTGTAGGGTTTACCCCGAACAGCCAATGATCAATTTTTATAAAAAGCTGATCATAGTCTTTCACTCTAATTGGGTGAACCAAATAATAAAGTTCTTTAAATGTGAAAAGTATTAATGGAGCAATATACCAGTAATGTATTATGCGCCAAAATCTATTCGAATATTTCCCTTCAAAATATCCTAGTGCAAATGCGAAAAGTATTATTGCCGAATCAATTAGGATAAAAAATAACCAGTGATCAATTCTATTCAGGAATATAATGTTTATAAGAATTAGGAAGACAAAAAAAACAACGACTACTAGATCAAAAGCTTTAAGGTTACGTACAAAAGATTTTATTTTATGCATTATACAATAATTAGGATAAAAAAGAATTATTCTATGTTCGGCTTTTTGAAAACATATTTTGATAATTTCTTAAAATCATCAACATCAAGTTGTTCAGCACGTAAAGAAAGATTTATCCCGGAAGGCTTAAAATCAATATCTTTTAACCCGGAAGTTACCCGGTTGTTACTGAAAGAATTCCTTAAAGTTTTTCTTCTATTTCCAAAAGCGGCTTTAACTAAATTGATAAAAAATTTTTGTTCTTCTTTTGTATCTTCAAGATCCTTAAAAAAAATATGAACTACGGAGGAAAAAACCTTTGGTCTCGGGAAAAAAACATTCGGCGAAACCTTGAAACAAAGTTTTACATCTGAAAAATAATTAAGCAGAACCGAAAGGATTCCATAATCTTTACTTCCTTTCTTTGCAACCATCCTTTGAGCTACTTCTGACTGAACCATAATAACCGAATCTGATACAATCGAATTATTTTCGATCATCTTAAATATTATAGAAGACGTTACATTATATGGAATGTTCCCTACAATTCTCAATTTATTTTTTGAATTATTATATAACTTTAACAAATCTATATTTAAAAAATCATCATTTATTAAAAGCATTTGAGGAAATTTTTGTGAAAGATTATCAATTACCCTTTTGTCTATTTCAATTGCCGTTAAAGCAGGTGTAAAAGCAGATAATTTTTCAGTTAGTGAGCCTAGACCAGGTCCTATTTCAATTAAATTATCATCCTTTCGGGGATTAATTTCTTTTACTATATTATTTAAAATATTTTGATCATTTATATAGTTTTGACCAAATCTTTTTAACGGTTTGATTTTTTCCATTTATTAAAATTATAGATTATAACCGATATAAACAATTTAAATTAAAAGCTAAATTAAGAGTTTTGGAAAAGTATTAAAATATCTCTAATTTTTTATATTAAGATTTTGTTAAATAAATTGCTAAGAGGTTATTCTGGGTAAAGATTTTATAATTAGCGTTGATATGGGAGGTACAAAAATTTTAGCTTCTGCTTTAAATTCAAAAGACGGAATTTTTGCCAAATTAAAAAAGCCGACCAAATCCAATTCAACTAACAAAGAATATGTTGAAAGTCTTGCTTCAATAGTTAAGGATCTCGTTAAAGAAAATAATTTCAACAAAGAAAATGTAAAAGCTGTATGTATCGGTATCCCGGGTTCTTTAAATCCGTATACCGGGGTAGTTGGTTTGGCACCTAACCTTGGAATAAAAAATTACAATTTAAAGGAAAAGCTTCAAAAGGAAATTAATTATCCGGTTTTACTAGAGAATGATGTTAACATGGGGGGATTAGGTGTAAAGAATTTTGGAATTGGAAAAGAATCGAAAAATATGCTGGCTGTTTTTATAGGTACGGGGATAGGCGGTGCCTTATTTTTTGACAATAAAATTTATAGAGGATCCAATTATATTGCCGGCGAGATAGGACATATTGTAGTTCAAAAGAATGGACCTCTTTGCGGCTGCGGTAACAGAGGATGTTTCGAGGCAGTTGCCAGTAGAACAGCAATAGCCCAAAAGATTGAAGCCAGTATTAAGAAAAACAAGAAAAGTATTTTAAACAAACTTGTTAAACCTGGAGAAAAAATAAAAAGTAAAGCGCTCGCAACTGCAGTTAAAAAAAATGACCCGATTGTTAGCAAGCATATTTCCGATGAATGTGAAACTATCGGGATAGTTTTAGCAAGTATTGCAAATTTATTAAATCTTGATATGATTGTACTCGGCGGGGGATTAGTGGAAGCACTTAGTCATTTTATGATACCGCATATTAAAGAAGCTTTTAATGCACATGTTCTCAAGGAAGCTGCAAAGGGTTTAAAGATTGTTGCATCGGAATTAGGTGATGATGCAGCTATTTACGGAGGTATGGCTTTAGCTGAAGAATTTTTAGGAATTAAAGTTTAAAAAAGAACTGCTGTTCTATTTTATGAAGCTGTTTGGAAAGATCTTCCCATTCAATTAAACATTTCTCCAATTCCATTTGGACATTATTGTATTCAGTAGTTTTCTCTATCGCTGCTTCATGATCGTTATAAATGTTTGGATCTGAAAGAAGTTTTTTTAGCTTATCTTCATTTGCTTCCAGTTCATCAATTTTTTGTTCAAGGTTTTGTATTTTCTTACTTATTTCTTTCGTGGCATTATATTTCTTTTGCCTTAGCTCGGCTTCAAGTCTTTTTTGATCTCGTCTATTTGAAATATCCTTCTCTTTACTTTTTGAAACTTGTTCTTCCAGTTCAAAAGCCAGCTCTCTTTTTTGTAAATAGAATTCAATCCCGCCAAGGTATTCTTTAATTTGACCTTTTTTAATTTCAATAACTTTATTTACAAGAGGTTTTAAGAAATCTATATCATGGGATACTAAAATTAAAGAACCGGAAAAATTTTGAAGAGCTTTTAAAAGAACTTCTTTTGATGATATATCAAGATGATTTGTTGGCTCATCGAGAATAATGAAATTAGATTTAGTTAAAAGGATTTTTGCCAGTGCCACCCTGCTTTTTTCTCCGCCGGATAAAATTTCAATTTTTTTAAAAACATCATCGCCTGAAAATAGAAAAGCTCCAAGCAAAGAGCGTAATTGACCAATTGTTTTTTCTTTGGAAATATTTTCTACGGTTTCCAAAATATCAAGATCCGGATTAAGACTATCTGCAGTATCTTGAGCATAATAGCTAATAATGGTATTGTGACCAACAATTCTTTTCCCGGAATTGAAATCAATTTCACCAGCAATAATTTTTGCTAAAGTAGTTTTGCCTGTCCCGTTAGCTCCAACAAAAGCTATTTTATCTCCGCGGTTTACCTGGAAATTTATTTTTTCGAATATTTTCTTTTTACCGAATGATTTTGAAATTGAATCTAATTCTATATTTATTTTTCCGCTGGCCGGCGGTTCAGGAAATTTAATATTAATATCCGATTTATTTTCAGGCAGCTCTATCATATTAATTTTTTCAAGCTGTTTTATCCTGCTCTGGACTTGTTTGGCTTTTGTTGCTTTATACCTGAATCTTTCAATAAATCTTTCTGTTTCTTTAATTTTTCTTTGCTGCTGAATAAATTGATTTTCGGCAAGCTTGTCTCTTTCTTCTTTATATTTTAAGTATGAATCATAGTTGCCGTTATATTTATAAAATTTGTTTAAATAAATTTCCAGGGTTTTATTTGTAATCTCGTTAATAAAATGCTTATCATGGGATACGATTATTAAAGCACCACGGTAATTTTTTAGAAAGTTTATGAGCCATTCAAGGGAATCAATATCTAAATGGTTTGTCGGTTCATCCATTAAAAGGAGATCATTTTGTGATATGAGTATTTTCGCGAGAGCAATTCTCATTTGCCATCCGCCGGAAAATTCATCAGTCAGCCTATTAAAATCTTCTTCATAAAAACCAAGACCTAAAAGGATTTTTTTTACTTTCGATTCTGCAGTATAAGAATCCAATTCCTCCAACTTGTGATGGACTTCTCCAAGTTGATTAACCAGGTCAATCTTTTCTTCATCGGAAATATTTTGGCTGAGTGCATTAGTTATTTCCAATTCCTTATTTCTTAATCCAACAATATCGGTTAAAGCCGATAAAGCTTCATCAAGAAGCGATTTATCTTTATGAGTTATATTTTCCTGTGGAAGAAAGCCGATGCTGATATTTTTTTGTATGAAAATGTTCCCGGATTCAGGTTGAAGATTTCCGTTAATAATTTTGAGAAGTGAAGATTTCCCGGTACCGTTAGCACCAACCAGGGAAATCTTATCCCCTGAATTTATTCTAAAGTTTACATTTTCAAATAAATAATTTCCGCCGAACTGAAGTGAAATATTAGAAAGGTTTATCATTCAAGTATTTATAACTTTTTATTTTTTTATCACAGCAATTTTTCCGGCAACAGCATTATTTCCTTCTTTATCAAATGCAATTACCAGGTATATTCCGCTGCTGACAAAATTACCATTCATGTCTTTTCCGTTCCAGAAAGCAACATTACCGCCAGGTGAAGAAAATTCCGAAATTAATTTCCCGGATATTGATACTATTTTAATATCGGAATCAATTACTAAACCTGAAATTGTTAATTGATTATTCTTGCCGTCTAGTATAAAAGGACTTGGGTAAACAAACAGGCTAGTGAAACTATCCTGAGGTTTAATTGCAGATGTTTTAAAAGAAGTTACAGCTGCATCGGTTGCAACATATACTCGCCCGCTGTTGTCGTCTATAGTTATGCTTCTAATAATATCCGAGGGGAGGGGACTGTTTTTAGAATCATATGTAGCTAGCAAGCTTGTCCCGTCGGAATTAATAAGCAATAATCCCTGGTTAGTACCAATCCATTTTTGATTTATCGGATCAACAGCCATACAATTAATTGTCTGCTGTCTCAATGTAAAAACATTTGATATGCTTAGTGCCGGTTTGCTCGAGAGTACCGATCCATTATTGCTAATTACATTAACTCCTAATCCTGTACCAACCCAGAGATCGCCTCTTTTATCGAGCAATATTGAATTTACAGTATTGTCATTTAAACCATTTGACTGATTTATATATCCTGAGACATCATCTGATGTTTTTGTATATGTTCCATTTTCATTAAAATAAAATAAACCAGGTTTATTTGGGTCCTTCGAGTAGAACCATTTTGTGTCGTATTGGTCAATTACCATACCCATATTTTGCTGAATATATTGATTAAAAAAAGCAGGAACAGTGAAATAATACCAAGTACTATCAGGAGTTAACATACTTAGTGTTTTTCCATCGGAAGCTCCGTAATTTAGAACCCATAAATTTCCTTTTGAATCTTTATCAAAGTCTGTAATAACTAAAAAATTAGGATCGGTCAGTATTCCTTTCATGTTCGTATTATTTACATAAAATACTTTATAAGTATTATTTGTTATTGATAAAAACCCATGACCCCAGCTGCCAAATAAAACTTCATTTCCAAAAGACTTAACAGTGAAGTAAGAGTTAGCCTGAATTTGCGGTGTATTAGTTTGATTATAATTAATCCATTGCTGACCATCATATTTATAAAATCCAATCCCCGAAACATCTATACCGCTTGCACACCAAAGGTTCCCTTTATTATCAACATTAATTCCTAAAAATCGATTTGCTGCAGGCCCGTTAGGATATAAAGATGCTGCATTCCTCGCTTCAATTGCTCCTCCGGAGCTCCCAATTAGTAAACCTAAACTACTTGAATAAGAAATTTTTGATAGAGGTACGGATGCTGAAAAATAGTTGGTCAAAATTCCGTTATAATAAGCATCAACTTTATTATTGTTTACTATAAAGAGAGTATCATTTACAACAAGAAGATCACTTATATTTATATTGTTATACTGAGGAAGAAATGAATTCCAATTTGTCCCGTTGAAATATGACAAACCTGCATCAGTTGCCACTATAATAGAATCTTTATATTTAATAACCTTTTCTATTTTATTTGATGGAAGACCATCTGTGGTTTCGTAAACATTCCAGGATTCAGGAGCAGAAAGATTAGAAGTTCCATCCTTTTGAATGGCTACGCCATAATCGGTACCGGCATATATTTTACCGGATTTTAGAGTACTGTTAACTCTTATATTTGACGGAAAAGATCCAAAACGGAAGTATGTATCATAAAGTATTAATTTTTCCGGATCAATTAATGTGATTCCAAAATCCGTTGATACAATTATAGTATCTCCAATCGCAGTAAGTTCATTTATTTGTTTCGGATTTTTATCTGAATTGTAAATATCCAGTAGGGATTTTATAGAATTATCGACAGGATTATAAATATCGATAATACCTTCCTGGCTTCCGAACCAAACATTATTATTCTTATCAATTGTTACAGCACTTAATTGGGCACCGTTAAGACCATCAGATTTTCTAAGGGTTTTATAAGAATGATCATCTTTATTATAAAAAAAGGCTCCACCACTGGAAGCTGCCCAAAAACCATTTACATCTGTTTTGGTAGCCGTGATATTTTTCATATCTGTATAGGTTTGCCAACCGCCAAGAGATTGAGGAAAGACTAAATAATTAAATAAGTAAACGAATAAGACCGCTGTAATTCTTTTCATTTATTAAAATATTTTTTTAGTAAAATTATGAAAAAGTAAAAATTTCTTATTCGCCCGCCTATTTTATTTAGAGATTTGTTAAATCAATTATGCAATTTACAATTTTTTTTTAAAGGTGAAAGTATAAAAGAATGTATCTAAATAAAACTCAAAAGAATAATTGTTCAACTATAGTTTGTAAAAATGGTAAAAAAGGATATTAATAAAGCTTAGCACTTAAATCAGCCATTTCAATAGCTGTTAGTGCTGCATCCCAGCCTTTATTTCCCAGTTTGGAATCGGAACGCTCAATGGCTTGCTCAACAGTATTTGTGGTTAATACTCCAAAAATTACAGGTATATTATATTTTAAAGCAACTTTCGAACACCCGGTGCTCACTACATTGGAAATGTAGTCAAAATGCGGAGTCGCTCCTCTAATAACCGCACCTAAAGCAATGATAGCATCATACTTTTTTAGTGCTGCTAGTTTAGCTGCAATTACAGGGATTTCGAAGGCACCGGGGACTTTTATAATATCAAAATTTTTTTCGGTATAATTATGCTTCTTTAAGCAATCGACAGCACCTTCTAATAATTTATTCCCAACAAATTCGTTAAATTTGCTTTCAATTATCGCAAATTTATATATATTGCCTGAAAGATTCCCTTCAATTGTATTCATTATAAACAAATAAGTTTTTTAACTGATAAATATAAAAATGAAGATTTAAATTGAAAAGAATAGATTTTTTTAGGCTGTATTTTTTAATAATCTTTTTCGCATAGCATCTACTACCGAGTATTTTGTATAATACTTCCCAAAATTTTTTTCATCATCTCTTTTGCCGCCGTGAAAATCTGAACCGCCGCTTTCCAAAAGGAAGTATTCGTTAACAATTCCCCGGTAAAATCTTACCTGGTGCTGTGAATGTGAAGAATGAACAACTTCTAATCCGTCAACGCCCTCATCAATTAATTCTTTAAGCAATGATTCTTCCATATATCCCGGGTGTGCAATAAAAGATAGACCTCCTGCATCGCTTATAATTTTAAATGCACTTTGTGGAGATATATGAACCTTCTTTTCGTATGCCGGACCATCATTTCCAATATATTTATTAAAGGCTTCATAATATGAAGAAATTAATCCTTTCTCCAGCATTGCTTGTGCTATATGGGGCCGGCCAACTGCAGAATTTTTTGCTTTTTCCATTACATCATCAATTGAAATTGATAAACCAAGCAAGTTTAATTTATTTACAATTCTTACAGCTCTTTTTAGTCTTTCTTCTCTAAAAAAATTCAAATACCGCTCAAGTTCCACACTATCTGTTTGAACAAAATAACCTAAAATATGTATTTCTTTATCCCGTATATCGGAACTAATTTCCAAACCGGATATTACTTCAATTCCTACTTCATTTCCCTTTTTAATTGCTTCATTTATACCCGAAAGGTTATCATGATCTGTTATGCTTATAGCTTCAAGTTCATTCTCTTTTGCTTTTAAAACAATTTCTTCAGGAGAATAAAAACCATCCGAGTAAATTGTATGAATATGTAAGTCTACTTTTCCTTCCATCCGCAAAATCAGCTAAATAACTCCTTAAATTTTTCATAGTTCATGATGCGAAGCTTAGAACCGTCAAGTTCTACCAAACCTTTTTTTGCAAATGTATGCAGGGTCCTAGAAATAGTTTCTCTAGAAGTTCCAGCCATATTTGCTAGGTCATGCTGGAATGGGAGTTTCTCAATTTCAACAGTACCTTGTTTGATTTTTCCAACATCATCGGCTAATTGCAGAATAACAGTAGCAACTTTTCCTTCTGCATCTTTTAATGAAAGTGATTTAATTTTCATATCTGCCGCTCTTAAACGTTGTGTTAACTCTTGAAGAAGAGCTACAGAAACCTCGGGATGAACGTGTAATAGTTCTAAAAATTCACTTCTCTGGATAATAAATAATTCTGCATCTTCCATTGCAGTAACATTAGCCGAACGGGACAAACCGTCTAAAATTGCCATTTCACCGAAAAAATCGGAATCGCCAAGAATAGTCAAAATAACTTCTTTGCCGTCATCACTTACCCTGGAAACTTTTACTTTACCTTCAACAATTACAAAAAGTGCAGAACCTGTTTCATGCTCAAATAAGACTACAGAGTCTTTTTTGAACGATTTTTTTATTCCCAGTTTTGAAATTTTTTCTAATGTGTCATTATCTAACTCTGAAAAAATAGGAACATATTTTAAAAAGTTATTTTGTTGTTCCATATCTTATGCTCCTTTTGAAAATAATTGTTAAGATTTAATATAAATTCACTCCTTATTAAAGTCAACTTTTCAATAATAGATTATTTTATTAAGATTATCTCAAATGCTTTAATTATTAACTTTTTGCTAGCATAGTAAAATAATTGTTATTAAATTGAATTTCATCGATTATGTTTTGTAAAAAATGTTTTGCATGAGAAATTTTTTACAGATTATCATTATTAAAGTTATTTTTTCCATTATATTAAATTATCTTACCAAATTAGTTTCATATTGTTTGAAATCGTATTAAAAGTTGTATTAATAAAAATGTAATAATATATTTAATAAGATTTTTATATAATATCTTTCGTCTACATGGAAGGTACTATGAAGAACAGCATTACTAATTTTATCAGTTTTAATTTATACTTCTTACTCCTTCCCAAGTGAAAAATATTTCAAAGCTCAAAAAAGGAATTAATTTTATCGAAACAAAAGTATATTCAAATGAAGAAGATGAACTTATTATGAAACTTTTTGAAGGATTGCATCTTGCAGGATATGGTAGGTTTACCTGGAGTAGGATTTGTATTCGTCCCGGAGGTAATGAATTGGAATCCGTTAGCAGATCTATTATAGTTGGAGGAGTACTAGTCTGCCCCAGTGATGTTGTTGTTGCGAATGAAGACGGAGTTGTAGTCGTTCGGCAGGAAAGGGCCGAACAGGTTACTAAATATACACGTGAAATATTAGTTAAGGATAAAGGTGCTCGCAAGGATTTATATAAGAAAGTAGGAATACCGGAAGATCAAACTGTAAAATAATAATTGAAATTAGAAATTTATTTAAAAAATAAAAATATAGTTAGATAAAATGAAGATAAATAAAAGAAGACTACTTACTATTTATTCGAGTTCAATAATTTTTGTTTTATCATTCGTGCAAATAACTTCAGCACAAATAAAAGAAAAAACTTATAAAATGGAAACAAATAGAGATACAGTATTATTTGAAATGGAACATGTGCTCGATAATATGTTCAAGTTATGGTATCCTTTATCAATAGATTCTGTCGACGGCGGATATTATAGTGATATAAATTATAAATGGGAACTTGAAGGTGATCAGAATAAGATGATTGTAACCCAGGCCCGTCATGTCTGGTCTACTGCAAATGCAGCTATGTTTTATAAGAAGTATGATTACCTGCCTAAAGTTGCTAAACACGGTTTCGAATTTTTAAAAAATGTAATGTGGGATAAAAAGTATGGAGGGTTTTACAATTTAGTTGATAGGAAAGGGAACGTAATTAAAGAGGGTGGAGAGATTATTAAAAATGCTTACGGCAATGCTTTTGCTATTTACGGTTTAGCAGCATATTTTAAAGTGTCTGGGGATACAACAGCATTAAAATTGGCAGAGGAAACATTTAACTGGCTTGATAAACATAGCTATGATCCTCAATATGGAGGGTATTTCCAATTTTTATCACGAGATGGTATTCCATTTAAAACAGGTTTTAGAAACATTCCGCCTAAAGATCAAAACAGTTCAATTCATATCTTAGAATGTTTTACCGAATTATATAATGTTTGGCCGGATAATAAGCTGAAGGAAAGACTCACTTCTTTATTACATATTATAAGAGATAAGTTTGTAACCGGAAAAGGATATTTGAATTTATTCTTTAAAAGAGATTTAACACCGGTTACTTTTAACTATTCAAAACCTGATGAATTAAAAAATAGTTATGAATTAGACCATGTATCTTTTGGTCATGATATTGAAACAGGATATTTAATGCTTGAAGCTTCAGAAGCTCTGGGTTTAAAAAACGATACAACTACATTAAGAATAGCAAAGAAAATGGTCGACCATACTTTAAACAATGGATGGGATAAAAAAGTCGGGGGGATATTTGACGGTGGTTATTATTTTAAAGGTAAAAGTAAAATTTCAATAGTAAGAAAAACAAAAGAATGGTGGTCTCAAATTGAAGCCCTTAACTCATGCTTATTAATGTCTGAGTTATTTCCAAATGATAAGATAAATTATTATAAAAAATTTTGTGAACAGTGGGAGTATATAAAAAAATATCTCATAGATAATACTTACGGGGGCTTTTATTGGGGCGGTATTGATGAAGTACCGAACATTAAATTTACACCCAAAGGAACAATTTGGAAGGGTAATTATCACACTTCAAGAGGATTAATAAATTGTATAAGAAGACTAAAAAGTAAGGGCTAAATATTTACCTATTAAGATATAAATAAATGCATATTATAGAATTGATTTAAAATCTAATTTATTTTATGCTCTTATTTGGGAGACCAATAGATAAAAATTATTGTGCAATTGAAAGATAAATTAAAGTTATCTTTATTATTAAAATAAATGTTAATTTTTTTAACAAAGATGATTAAGTATTTATTTTTATTATTAAAATAATCAATTATTAAAATAATAAAATTTGTAAAATCCATTTCTTAATTATTTATTAGCTAAATGGCATTTATATAAAGATAATAGTGGCATTATTGTTGAGTCTTGTACTTAATTGTTATGCAATCAAAATTCAATTACAGAAAAATAATTTTCTTTTCGTTACTATTTTTATATAATTTTACTTGGTGTTATTAAATAGTCTTATGCCGAAGGATTTTATCCTTATTTAATGATATTCTGAGGAGGAGAATATGCATCTAAATTTATACTGTAAAAGGGGAACTATTTTTTACTATTTCATATTTTCAATATTACTTACTTCATTTACTATAGCACAAACTGGTTCAATTAGGGGGGTTATTTATGATAAAGATTCAAAGGAACCTCTTACCGGTGCTAATATAATTGTAAAGGGTTCAAGTTTAGGAGCAGCAACCGATATAGATGGTAAGTACCTCATTCGTAATATGCCCGTTGGAAAACAAACATTAGTTATTTCATACATTGGTTATAACCCAATATCTGAAGATGTTGCGGTAATTGAAAATAGAACTCTGGAGCAGGACTTCTATCTTCAACCGCAAGCAATCGAAGGTCAAACTGTTACCGTAACTGCTCAAGCCGAGGGCCAGCTTTCAGCAATTAACCAGCAGCTTCAGTCTAATACAATCGAAAACGTTGTTTCGAAAGCAAGGATTAGGGAATTACCCGACGTAAATGCTGCTGAATCAATTGGACGTTTACCCGGTGTATCAATACAGAGATCAGGCGGTGAAGCTACTAAAATAGAAATTCGGGGGCTTAATCCAAAATATAGTCTTATAACAGTTAATGGTGTTGAAATTCCCGGTACCGGCTCAACCGATCGAAGTGTTGATCTTTCTTTAGTATCATCCAATATGCTGGACGGTATTGTTTTAAAGAAAGTTATTACTCCAGATATGGATGCCGATGTTCTTGGCGGGACTGTTGATTTAAGACTTAGGGAGGCTCCCAATAATTTACAAATAAATGCAACTGCCCAAGGCGGATACACTTCTCTTCAGAAGTATTACGGTAATTATAATTTTAACGGCAGTATAAGTAATAGGTTTTTTAATGATCGTTTAGGCGTGATTCTTAATCTGAATACAGATAATTATAACCGTAGTGCCGACAAATTGCAGGCTAACTGGACTGGTGTTGGAGGCAGTGTCGGTGTGAGTCAGCTTGTTAATCAAGAACTGCTTTTAAGGGAAGAACAGATTAACAGGAAAAGAACCGGGGCAAGTCTTTTATTAGATTATATTATACCAAACGGTAAGATTTCTGGTAATGGATTCTTCAACCAGTTAGATTGGAGCGGTTTATATCATATTGATGATATGTGGACGCCTTTAGCTGCCTATAGTACAAACCGTCATTTTTATCAGTTGGAACAGACCGGGGGTTTTACAAAAATTTTTACAAGTGCTTTAAGTGCGCATCAAGATTTTGAGTGGATTCGCTATGATGTAGCTGTAGCAAAATCGGGTACATATAGTAACACTCCCAATGATCGTATATGGCAATTTGATCAGGAAGCTGGTGCTTTTTCTACAAATGCTATTACACCCCTTACCCCATTAACAATGTTTCCAAAACTTGCATCTATTGATACTAACGAAACTCAATTAGCTAATGTATATGTATATAGTACAAGAGTAATGGAAAACAATTCTTCTGCACAGTTTAATGTAAAAGTACCTTTTAAAATAAGTGAGCAGATGGATGGATTTTTAAAGTCCGGTGCAAAATTCCGTTGGTTAAGTCGTTCAAACAACCAGAACCAGCAAGGTGAAAATGGTTTAAATTACGGGAATCAAGGTTCACCCAATAAAATTCTTTCCGCAATTGATAATACATATCCTCAATGGGGAGTTGATTCTTTAGTCAGGCAGGAAGGTGGATTACCAATTACTCCGTTCTTAGTAAATTATTCCCGTTCAAATTTTCTTGGAGGTGATTATCCTCTTGGTTTTATATTAAATCAGGATAAAATGAATAAAATTACAGATGCTTTGAAACTTACAGCAGCAAGTAATACCTGGCTTAACTATTCAATTGGTTCTTTTGGCCAGGATTATAGTGGTATTGAAGATTATCAAGCTGCTTATGTTATGGGTGAATTTCATTTCACTAAATATATTACCTTAATTCCGGGTGTACGTTGGGAAGGTGAACATACCGTATATAATGGAGAGAGTTATAGGCAAAATACTGTTAGTAATCAGGAATCTGCTCCGCTCGATTTTAAACTCCTTACAACTGAACGAAATAATTCTTTTTGGCTGCCGATGGTTAATCTGATTTCTCAACCTTTAGATTGGCTGCAGATTAAACTTGCAAGAACGGAAACATTAGCACATCCCGATTTTATCCAATTTGCTCCAATCACAAATGTTTCATCAGATCAATCAACTATCAATGCAGTTAATACTCAGCTTAAAACAGCGCATGCAACCAATTATGATGTTTCCGTATCAGTATTTAACAATGACATAGGTCTTTTTTCAGTCAGTAGTTTTTACAAAGATATAAAAGACTTAATTTTTTATGCTAATTATAAACTTCAGCCTGGTTTAACACCGCCACCTGAACTTAATATTCCTTCGTCCTGGTATTCACAGGGTACTCCTCAAATAAATACATATATGAATAATCCTAACTCATCAAGATATTATGGTATTGAGTTAGAATGGCAAACTCACTTTTGGTATCTGCCTTCAGTATTACAGGGTCTTGTGTTAAATATAAATTATACACATATTTATTCAGAGATGTATTTGAGATACGATAGTGTTCTAACAATTATTTCAGGCAGACCCCCAAGACAAAGCTTTTCATATGAGTTTGTTCCTAGACAAATTAAAACCCGTATGCCAGATCAACCGGCTAATATTGCAAATGTTACAATCGGATATGATTTAGGTGGTTTTTCTGCAAGGTTATCTTATTTGTATCAAGCAGATAAATTAACAGGTATTGGTTATTCAGGTTCCTATCCGTCTACGGTTCTTAGCTCATATACAGGTCCGTATGAAAGGTGGGATTTATCTGTTCAACAGAAAATTACTTCTAATATACAGCTCTTTGTTAACTTAAATAATATTAATGCTAGACCGGATAAAAGTTATACCGGCAGTACATTGAGCAACCCGCGATATTTTGAATATTACGGATTTACAATGGATCTTGGTGCTCGGCTTAATTTATAATTATTAATTATTTAATTATAAAAAGCTGTTAAATAAATATAAAAATAATTTATGCTTTGCAGTATAAATGTAACTAACAAAAAATGTACTAACTAATTATATAGGAGGATTAGTATGAAGCTAAAGTACATGTTTACAATTACAATGTTTGTTGCGGTTATCATGTTTCTATGGATACCGCAAACAAAAGCTCAGATAGATGGGCATAACTATACGGTTCAATGTTTTGATGATCAGGGAAACGTTATTGTTAATGCCCTTTATGACGCCGTTACGAAAGATACAGTTCTGGGTGGCGGTAGGGCAGATCCCGATCGTGTTTATATTCTTCTGAAAGGTGGCGTGTACTGGAATACAGAACATTTCCAGAATAATGGGTATGCTTTAAGATTTGTAGGGCAAACACCTGATCCGACTGATATATATAGTAACCCGCCGACACTCCAGATGAAAGCTAGAGATGATGGTTCTGTTGACGGACATATTTTATCCGGTTATGGTGATGTTTATATGAAGAATTTATACATAATCGGCTCTGATAATAATGGTGTCCAAACTTATTATCAGCCAATGGAATTTGACGGTGATAACCTGCATTGTGTATTTGACAGTGTTATTTTTGAACGTTCAAATTTTGCAATTACTGCATGGACCAGCAAAGGCAATAATATACATTTCACAAATTGTAAATGGATTAACCTGGTAGAAAAACCCATTACACAGCAATGGACAGGCCGCGCTGTTTCTGTTTGGGCTGACTGTGACACACTTGTATTCGAAAATTGTACTTTCGAAAATGTTGGCTGCTTTGTTGTTCAAGTTGAAGGCGGTTCTGCAAAATATTTCCGCTTCGTTCATAACACGATGATAAATGTAGGACGTCAACCTTTCCAGGGTACATGGTGGCAAACAGCCCATATTGCTAACAATCTTTTCATCAATCCTTTTTTTGATGGTGAAGGTTATAATGATTATAATCCTATTGGCAACCCTAACAGGACCGATTACTATACAGGTATCTTTCCAATGGGAACAATACCGGCAAAATATGGTCCTGATTTAGGTAGAAGAATTGTTTTTGCCAATAATGCTGCTTTTGTTGCTCAAACCTTCAAAACTGCATGGGATGATACTGTAAGGATTCAACCTTTTACAAATGCAACTGCAGATTCATTCTTCACTACATATAGTCCGGATAATGGCGGGCAAATGGCAATTAAAGATACAATGTGGCTTTCTTCGATGCCTAGTTTTACTACATTTGATAGCAGCAATTATCCTACAATGATCGAATTTATTAAAGATATTCGTGCTGGTATTACACCGGCCCCTGGTTGGATGCAAGATTTGATTGTTGAAAATGGTGATACTCTATGGACAGCACCGCAGTGGCCTTTAGCCCAGAATTTTACATATTCAGATGCTAGTCTAATGACAGCAGGTTCTGATGGTCTACCAGTTGGCGACCTTAACTGGTTCCCTAATAAACATGCCGATTGGGAGACTAATAAAGTACAATATATGAATCAAATTGATGCTTTAGCTGGAGAAAAAAGTGTACAAATTCCTGTCGAAAGTGGTGAAGCAGAAGATGCTACTGTTGGTGGAGACGCTGCAGTAAGTGCAGTTGAGGGATTAACCTATTACGATTATACAGGTAGCGGACATATTTTATGGACATTTACAGCACCTGATGCCGGTCAATATGATACAAAATGGTTAGTTCATGAAACAGGTCGTGGACAAAGTGGTCCGGACCTTGCAATTGATGGTACTCAATTTGTTGATAGAGCTCATGGCTGGGGTCAGTTTGTTTTTGATCCCAACTTAGGTCCGGCAGCCGGTCAACCTAATAATGAATGGATATGGGTACCTATTGTAGCAGATTCTGTAGAGCTATCCGGTAATGGCGGTGGTGCTTTCGGTGATCCTGCTAATGATCTATTTACCTTTGAAGCTGGAAGTCAGCATACAATCGGAGTTGTTTCAGGTGGATGGGGTGAAGTTCGATTTGCTGAAATAGATATTGTTGTTCACGACGGAACGGACACAATAAAATTAAAAGCTCCTGATGCTGAGACTGATTTAGTTACTGCTGGTGCTGTAGGAGTTAAATGGGTCGCATCTGGTTTTAAATATGTAGCTATGGGTGCTAACGGAAATGTAACATTTAATTTGAGCGCTCCCAATGATCAAAATTACAGATTAAATCTCTTTTATCAGAACTATAGCGGAGATCAAGCAATAACGGTTAAAGAAGGAGCAACAGATTTGTTGTCTGCTACTTTGAAAGGAAATACTGATTCAACCGGTCTTAGCTATTTAACTGATAAATTCCCATTAACAGGCGGAGCTCATCAATTCACAATTAGCGGCGGTAACTTTAATCTCGATTATGTACAGCTGATTAAAGATTCTGTAATTGCAGGAATTGTTGATCATAACAGTCTACCAAACAGTTATTCCTTATCACAGAATTACCCGAATCCGTTCAACCCGACTACAAATATCAACTTCTCACTAGCTAAAGCTTCCAATGTTAAGTTGATTATTTATAATATACTTGGACAAAGGGTAGCTACACTTATTAATAACTATATGAATGCTGGAACATATACTTATCAGTTTAATGCTGTTAACCTAGCTTCCGGTGTATATCTATATAGTCTGGAAGCCGGTAATTTCAGAATGAATAAAAAGATGATTCTTCTCAAGTAATAAAGTATTCTGAAATAATCAACAAGCTCATTGTTTCGATTATTAGGCAGTCACGAATTAGTGACTGCCTTTTTTTATATTTAGAAGTATTTATTTTAACAACTCATACTTATCTCTTTTACTTCCTAAATAATCAGAGATTTGTCATTCCATACCTTGAGTTATGATAAGAATTTTAATTGCGTTATAATTAATTTATGTTTGCATTGAAAACCTGTTTATTAAAATTCTAATAATGTTAAACTTTATTAAAAATTGTAGATATGAGTCGATTATTTAGTTCAATAAATGTTAGGGGAATAAAATTAAAAAATAGAATCGTTGTATCACCAATGTGTCAATACTCAAGTAAGGATGGCTTTCCTACGGACTGGCATTTTGTTCATCTTGGAAGCAGGGCAGTTGGTGGTGCCGCACTAATAATTGCAGAAGCAACTGCTGTTTCACCTGAAGGAAGGATTTCGCCCGATGATGCCGGGATATGGAGTGATAAACATACAGAAGCTTACAAAAAAATTACCTCATTTATTAAATTACAGAATTCTATCCCTGGCATTCAACTAGCTCATGCCGGACGTAAAGCTTCAACCTATTCTCCATGGAAGGGAACCGGTGCAGTTAGTAAAGAGGAAGGCGGATGGCAGACAATGGGACCCAGTTCTATTCCTTTTGCCGATAACTATCCATTGCCAAAAGAAATGAATAAAGGTGATATTCAAAAATTAATTAACCAATTTAAATTAGCAGCCGAAAGAAGTATCCAGGCCGGGTTTCAAATAATTGAATTACATATGGCACATGGTTATTTGGTTCATGAGTTCTTATCCCCGCTTTCAAATTTTCGTACTGATGAATATGGAGGAAGTTTAGAGAACAGGTGCAGACTGGCTATTGAAATTGCAGAAAATATAAGGAATGTTATTCCTGAAAATATGCCACTTTTCGTTCGTATTTCAGCAACCGATTGGGTTGAAAATGGTTGGGATATTAAACAATCTGTTAAGTTGGCCGGATGGCTTAAAGAAGCGGGTGTAGATTTAATTGACTGTTCAAGCGGCGGGAATATTTCTTATGCAAAAATATCTTTTGGATCTGGATATCAAATCCCTTTTTCAGAAGAGATAAAAAAACAAGTTAATATTTTAACTGCTGGAGTCGGATTAATCACTTCCCCCGAACAAGCAGAACATATTATAAGAACAAACCAGGCTGATTTAATAGTTCTTGCCAGAGAAATGCTTAGAAATCCATATTGGCCGTTATACGCTGCAGAAAAATTAAAAGCAGATGTTGAGTGGCCGAATCAATATTTAAGAGCTAAAAAAATCTGACTGGATATTTTTAATGTAAAAAATTATATGAAGAAAATTGTTATTCTTGGTGCCGGAATGATAGGCGGAGCAATTGCTTTCGATTTATCTTCTCAATATAATGTAACGGTAGTTGATATTGATAAAAATAAGTTAAGTAAACTAGCTCAAAAGTATTCAATAAAAACTATGTTGGAAGACATTTCTAATAGGGAAGTGATTTATAGAATTGTTGAAAACTTTGATCTTGTTGTCTGCGCAGTTCCGGGTATGATGGGATATAATACTCTTGCTCATATAATTGATGCGGGAAAAAATGTTGTTGATATTTCTTTTTTTGACGAAGATCCTTTTAAACTTGATCAACTTGCAAAACAAAAAAATGTAACTGCTGTTGTTGATTGTGGAATTGCACCCGGATTAAGCAACATAATTCTCGGCCATCATAATTCTAAAATGGAAGTCGAATATTTTGAATGTTTGGTGGGCGGTTTACCTTTCGAAAGAAAATTACCTTTTCAATATAAAGCTCCTTTTTCTCCTATTGATGTTATTGAAGAATACACTCGTCCGGCAAGAATTGTTGAAAATAATAAAATAATCATCAAGCCTGCTCTATCAGATATTGAATCTGTTAGCATTGAAAAAATTGGAACCCTGGAATCATTTAATACGGACGGCTTGAGAACCTTAATTAAAACAATGAATATTCCTAATATGATGGAAAAAACTTTGCGTTATCCAGGACATATAGAACATATCAATTTACTTAAAGAAAGCGGATTTTTTAACAAAGAATTTATTGAACTAAATGGTACAAAAATAAGACCGGTTGATCTGACTGCAAAACTATTATTTCCATTGTGGCATCTTGAAGAAAACGAAAAAGAGTTTACAGTTTTACAAATTAAAATAATGGGCAAAGAAAATAATAAATATAAAGAGTACAAATATAATCTATTTGATCAATTTGATGAAAAAACTAAGATAACATCAATGGCAAGAACCACAGGATTTACATGTTCTTCAGTGGCAAGACTTTTGATCAACAATGAATATTCCCAAAAGGGAATGTCTCCGCCTGAATTTATTGGAGCAGATGAGAAATCTTTTAATAAGATAATTAACGACTTAAAAGAAAGGAATATTATCTTTAGCGTAGAGTAGGGGACAAAAGAAGGTTAAACCTTTTAGTGAAATTAAATTGAAATCAAATTAAAATGGTTCCTGTTATGACTAAAAATACTTTTTTCAAAATTTTATTTGTTTTAATTGTTGTTTTTTTAATATACCAGCTTGCTTGGCCGGAAAAAGAGCTAAAATATCCGGCCGGAATTATTGTAAAAGAAAGTCCTACTCAAAAAAATATTGTAAATGGAAAACCTTGGGAAAAGGAAGAGTATGAGATAATCCCGCTTGCAAATTTTCACTTGAAGGCAAGGGTTTTAAGCCTTGAATGGTATCATATGGATAGGGAATCAGATCTTGCACCTGTTGATTTAGCATTGGGCTGGGAAGAAATGTCGGATCAAGCAAACTTAAACAGAATAGATATTAGTCAGAGTAATCGCTGGTATCATTGGAGTACAGATAACTATCCTATACCAAGAAGATTAATCGAAACTGAAAGTGCCAACATGCATATTATTCCGGCAGATGAAAAAATAGAAGATATATTAGATAAAGTAATAAAAGGAAATATAATAGAGTTGAACGGTTATTTAGTTTACATTGAAGCAAAAGACGGCTGGAAGTGGAAAAGTTCTTTAACACGTGACGACACCGGCGGCGGTGCTTGCGAAGTAATTTGGGTTAACGATTTTAAAATAATAAATTAAACGGATAAAGAAATCAAGCGAAATCAGAATAAAATATATATATTTCATAAAATCATTATTTTGTATTGTAAAATGTTCATTAGTTTATTAGTCTATTTCTACATTTCTCTTTTACTCTAAATGGATTTTATTACATTAGAAATTATTTTACTAATTATTCTCATTTTTATTACTAGTTTTCTTTCGGCTGCGGAGGTTGCAATTGGTTCTTTTGGTGCAAATAAAATTGAAGAATTAAAAGAAAAGAAAGATAAATCAGCTGCAGATTTTGAAAGAATACAAAAAAGTTCCGATTCATTCTTTGGGACTATTCAATTAGTAACTTCTTTTTCTCTTTTTTTCTCGGCGCTTATTGGTTTTCATTTAATTTTCAATTTGCTAAAACTGTTTATAACCAGTCTAAATATTCACTACCTATCCGATCATATTTTCTTTGTCACCTCTCTAATTGTTGCAATAATATTTGCTTTGTTAACACTTATTTTCGTCATCCTAATTCCAAAAGCAATAGGATTCAAGTATGCAAAAAGTATTGCGAAAGTTAGTGTAAAAAGTTTAATCCTTTTAACGAAGATGTTCAAATATCCAATCCAACTTATTTCAAAAGCAGCTAATGTTATTCTTTCCTTCTTTAATGAAAAAACAAGCTTTTCCCAGACAAGATTATCGGAGGATGAAATTAGAATAATTATTTCGGAAGGAGTAGAAACCGGTGCTATTGATGAAACGGAAAAAGAGATAATTGAAAATGTTTTTGAGTTCAATGATCTTCGTGCGTTTGAAGTTATGGTCCCAAGAATTGATATGGTAGCAATTGAATTAACAGAAAATATTTCCAAAATAAAAGAGGAAATATTAAATACTAAGCATTCTTTAATTCCGGTTTTTGATATTACAATTGATAATATTTTAGGAGTTCTGCATACAAAAGATATTATTAAATATTTTATAGAGAATAAAAATGTAGATTTAAAATCTTTAATAAGGCCGGTTTATTTTATACCGGATAAAAAATTAATTTCAGAAATATTAAAAGAAATGCAAAAAAGGGGAGAACGCTTGGCGATAGTAACTGATGAGTATGGCGGTACAGAGGGGATAATTTCTATGGAAGATATTATTGAAGAGATTGTTGGTGAATTCTCAGATGTTAATGTTCGACCGACCGAATATATAAAAATGCCAGATGGTAAGTATAATATTTTAGGTTCAATGAGCATCGATGATTTTAATGATAAATTTAATATTGTACTTCCTCATTCCGAAGAGTATAACACTATAGCTGGATTTGTTGCATATAAGACGGGTAAAATTTTAAACTCAGGTGAAGCTCTACAATATGAAAATCTTTATTTTGAATTAATAAAAAAGATAAGACAGAAGATGGTACAATTCAAAGTATACTCAATACAAAACGATTTTTTAGAAAGATAAGAACCAGGTAAAAGCCTGCTTGAAAAGGATAAAAAATAGTATTAGTTTTGAACCTCAAATAAAATGATGCTGGCGTAGCTCAGCTGGTAGAGCAGCTGATTTGTAATCAGCCGGTCGGCGGTTCAAATCCGTCCGCCAGCTCTTGAAAAGCCTTAAAACGAACTGTTTTAGGGCTTTTTTATTTTTGAGAATTTTAAAAATCCCCCTATCAAAGTACCGGCTGAGTACCGGATCAGTACCGGATTTTTGTCGGTACAACTCCCAGAGAAAGGATAATGTTATTTTGTTTGTAACTTTTAATTGCATGGGTGTATAACTTAATTATTACTTTCATCTCTTTCAATAAGTACAAGTGT